>CALZMK010000253.1 GCA_945788545.1 uncultured Prevotella sp. | reverse complement strand
GGCGTTGTGGCTCCACTTGCCTATGATGCGCCCATCGTGGATAACCACCAGTCCCGGACTGCTCCTTATGATAGTGCGCAGAGTGGTGGCGTCGGTATGGCAGAACGTATATTCAGCTCCCGTCATGTCCTTCCATCGCTCTATCATCTTGTCGCCGCTCGCCGTGAGACAGTAGAACGGCACCTTGTTCTCGCGGGCATAGTCGTAGATGCGGTTGATGTCGTTAAACTGCATGTCGTCCGATTTTTCCAGATACGGCGCAACGAGCAACATGGTGTATCCCTTGCTGTCAATCACCTCGTCGGTGATGTCCTCGCCATTGTCGCATCTTGTAATCGAGAAGTCGTGTATCGGCGGAACATATCCCTTCGACACCTCAATCGTCCGGCTGTCTATGAATGTCCATGTGGAGTCGGGGTAGTTGTCGAGTCCAAACTCGCGTCGCTCTCCGTCCTTCTCCAGTATGAATGTTGTCTCAAACTTCGGTTGCTCGGCTCCTTCGGGTATCTCCATACCCTTGCGAATGTCGGCTCCCACATAATAGGGGCGGAAGTCGAACGGCGGCAGGATATACAGACTGTATCCCGACAGGGCGAGGACAAACAGTATGGTGTAGTTGATTACCAGCCACTGAGTGCCCCTACTCACTAATCTCGGCATCCTCATCGCATTGGGCAACAGTACTGCCGTGGCAGCCGTAAGAATCACATTCTTGAAGAATGTCTGCCAGTTGCTGAGCACTATCGCGTCGCCAAAGCATCCGCAGTCGCTCACAGGATTGCTGATGGCGAGCCAAAGGGTGAGCGGCGTCATCACCGCCATTAATGTCATTGTCAGCTTCGTCACCAGTCGTCGTCTGATGGCAAACAGCAACAGCATACCCAATGTAAACTCCGTGGCGGATAACATCACAGAAGCCAATAGGGTGAGGATATCGGGGAAATAATTCCCCACATGCCATGCCGCCAGATAGTCCTCGATCTTTATCTGAGTGCCTATAGGGTCAACAGCCTTGACAAATCCCGAGAGGATGAACGTCAGTGCCACCACGAGGCGGCAAAGGTTAATACCCCAGTTTGATAGCGCCGAAAACCGCATAGTTGATAATGTCCATATAGTTGCCTTCGACACCCTCGCTCACGAGCGTCTCGCCGTTCAGGTCCTCTATCTCCTTGATGCGCTGCAGTTTGGTGAGGATAAAGTCGGTGTAACTGCTCACCCTCATCGAGCGCCACGCCTCGTCGTAGTCGTGGTTCTTGCGCTTCATCAGTTCGAGTGCCTCGTTGGCATATCTGTCGTACAGCTCGAGTGCCTCGTCCACGGTGATATCTACCGTGTCGGCAAACCCTTTCTCTGTCTGTATCAGTCCTACAATGCCATAGTTGATGAGTGCCACGAATTCCGGTCGTATTCCTTCTCCCACTAATGACTCCTTCTTTATCTCAAGGCTTCTTATTCTCTTGGCCTTGATGAAGAGCTGGTCGGTGAGCGACGATGGCCTGAGTATTCGCCACGACGCACCGTAGTCGTGCAGTTTCTTTGCGAACAGTTCGCGACATTCAGCCATAATGGCTTCAAATTCCTTATTAGTATCCATAATTCGGGTGCAAAGTTACATATTTTAATTCAAACAACCAAGAATACTCGTCTATTCTTTTTGTTTTTTATGAATATATTTGATTTTGGCACATTGCATGTCGAATCTCACCTTCAGTGAGTCGAGTTTCATCTTGGTGCGGGTCATCAATTCGAGTTCCTCGGGTGTTGCCCTTAGTTCGGCCTTGTCCTTCTCCACCTTGTCCTTGATATACTTGTAGTCGATGCTCACGGCCTGCAAGATACTGTCGGTGAGGGCAAGGTCCTCCTGAGCCTCTTTCAGTGAGATGTCCTGAAAAAGCTTCAATGCTTTCTTCCTTGTCTCTACCGCCCCGGGATACACCTTGCGCAATGAGTCGATGGCAATCTTGGCGCGGTCGTAATAGCCCTCGCTGAAGTATTTCTCAGCCTGCTTAAGCATATCCTCGGCAGCTTTTTGGGAGTCACTGCCGCCGCATGAGGCCAATACCAGTGTTATCGCGAATAATAAACCAACTGTTTTTTTCATTGAATTATATTATAAATATGATATTTCAAAATGCAAATTTACACCTTTTATAAATAAAAAAAGAAAAACGGAGTAGTATTTTAGGGTTTTTTAACCAATTCGTTCCTAATTCCTAATTCCTAATTCCTAATTTCTCATTACCTTTGCAGGCGATTTTTTAAGAAATTGATTCTATAGAATGAAGTTATATACAGACAGTGAATTAGCACAAATTCTTGACAAAAAGATTTTTCATCTTATCTCCGAGGCTGCCGATAGCCTGGGATTGGAGTGTTATGTTGTAGGTGGTTATGTACGCGATATTTTTCTTGAGCGTCCATCCAATGATATTGATGTTGTAGTGGTGGGAAGTGGCATTCAGGTGGCTTCGCGTCTCAAGGAGATGTTAGGCAAGAAGGCTCATCTCTCCGTGTTCCGTAACTTCGGAACGGCACAGGTGAAATTCCACGACACCGAGGTGGAGTTTGTCGGTGCCCGTAGGGAGAGTTATAGTCATGACTCCCGCAAACCGGTTGTGGAGGACGGAACACTTGAGGACGACCAGAATCGTCGCGACTTTACCATCAACGCCATGGCTATCTGTCTGAACAAGGAGAGGTTTGGCGAACTTGTCGATCCCTTTGATGGACTCTACGACCTCGAGGATGGTATCATCGCCACTCCGCTCGACCCGGACATCACCTTCTCCGACGACCCCTTGCGCATGTTGCGTTGCGTGCGTTTTGCCACCCAACTCAATTTCATGATTGAGGACGAGACTTTCGACGCTCTCTCTCGCAATGCCGAGCGCATCAATATAATCAGCGGTGAGCGCATTAAGGATGAACTCAACAAGATTCTCATGTCGCCCACTCCCAGTCGCGGTTTTGTCGATCTACATCGTTGCGGACTTCTCCAGCTCATCATGCCCGAACTGGCAGCACTCGACATCGTCGAGACCAAGAACGGCATTTCGCATAAGAACAATTTCTATCATACCCTTGAAGTGCTCGACAATGTATGCCGTCGCAGCGACAACCTGTGGTTGAGATGGGGTGCACTGCTCCATGACATCGGCAAGGCAAAGTGCCGCCGCTTTGAGGGCACGGCATGGACATTCTACAATCATAACTTCGTGGGAGCCAAGATGGTGCCTGTAATGTTCCGCCGACTGGCATTGCCGCTGGATGTGAAGATGAAGTTTGTGCAGAAGATGGTGGAACTCCACATGCGCCCGATTGCCATTGCCGACGAGGAGGTCACCGACAGTGCCGTGCGTCGTCTCATCAATGATGCTGGCGATGACATCGACGAACTCATGCTCCTCTGCGAGGCTGATATCACGTCGAAGAACGAGGTAAGGAAAAAACTCTTCTTGGAGAATTTCCGTATGGTGCGCGAGAAGATTGCCGACCTCAAGGAAAAGGACTACAAGCGCCTCTTGCAACCCGTGATAGATGGCGACGAGATTATGGAGATGTTCAATCTCAAGCCATCCCGTGAGGTGGGAGAACTGAAGAAGGTGATGAAGGACGCCGTTCTCGACAACCTTGTGCCCAATGAGCGTGAGCCCCTCATGGCGCTGCTCATGGACAAGGCCAAGTCAATGGGGCTTGTGTAACCGCAAAAACAATCCCCCTCCGGACAGACATCCGAAGGGGGATTTCAATCTTTCAATCTTCAACTTTCAATCTTCCAAATCAGAGCCAAAGGCTCTAAATCTGTGCCAATCTGTGTTAATCTGTGGTCTATAAAAACCTCGCGCAGCCTCCG
>CALZMK010000252.1 GCA_945788545.1 uncultured Prevotella sp. | reverse complement strand
CGCTACTGCTCTTTGGAGCAGTGGCGAGATTAAAGAATTAAAGAATTAAAAAATTAAAGAATTAAAAAATTAAAGGATTAAAGAATTAAAAGATTAAAGAATTAAAGAGGATGATAAACTGGGATGTCTTTTTGCCCTTTGCCGTTGTTTCGGTGATATTATGGGGCATAGGTGCAGTGGCTGCATTCCGCAAGAGCGAGGGATGCAGTAGGGCGAGTGTCGTTTGCACTTTGGCGGGTATCGTGGTGTATGCGGTGTTCGTGGGGGGATTGTGGACAAGTCTTTCGCGCCCTCCACTGCGGACGTTAGGCGAGACACGCCTATGGTATTCCCTCTTCATGATTGTCTCCGGTCTTATAGTATATATAAGGTGGAGATACCGCTGGATACAGATGTTCTCGACGATAGTGGCTGCCGTGTTCATCTGCATCAACATCGCAAAACCCGACATACACGACCAGACCCTTATGCCTGCATTGCAGAGCGCATGGTTTGTGCCCCATGTCACTGTGTATATCTTCTCGTATAGTGTCTTCGGTTGTGCATTTTTGCTTGCCGTCAGCGGATTATGGCATAAAACCGACAAATATCTACCCTCAACCGATGTACTGGTGAATATAGGTATGGCATTCCTCACGTTCGGTATGATCTCGGGGTGTATATGGGCAAAACAGGCATGGGGAAGCTATTGGACCTGGGATCCCAAGGAGACATGGGCGGCAGCCACATGGTGTGCCTATCTTGTGTATATCCATCGTCGTCTCGGCAAGTCGTCCAAAAGCGACATCACCATCCCATACATCACCCTTGTCATCGGTTTTCTGCTGCTTCAGATGTGCTGGTATGGGGTGAACTTCCTGCCCAATGCCGCTGCAAGTATGCACAGTTATAACTAATAATAGTAACTACAAATAACAATTTAATTTATAAACGCTTATGAAAAAATCAAGTAAAATCATTCTCGGTGGAGCAGTCATCGTGGTAGGTTTGGCAATAGTCTATCGCGCTGTCAACCATGCTCCCGACAAGTCGCTGCCCATAAACGAGCAGTTGACCGAGATTATGAACGACGGTGGTTGCGTGTTCTGCCACACTGAGAACCCCGACCTCCCGTTCTATGCCTCGTTCCCAGTGGCAAAGTCATTAATCGCCGCCCATGTGGAAGAGGGCTACAAGGTGTTCGACATCGCTCCGATGATGAAGGCTGTGGCTGAGGGTAAGGCTGTTAATGAGGTTGACCTCGCCAAGGTGGAGAAGTGCGTGCTGGACGGTTCGATGCCGCTCATGTCCTACTATCTCGCCCATTGGGGGTCGTCACTCACATCGGCAAAGACCGACATCGTGCTCGATTGGGTAAAGCAGCATCGCGCACAGTTCTATCCCAACGAACTGGCAGCTGCCGAATTCAAGAACGAGCCTATCCGTCCTATCCCCGATTCCGTAGCCGTGGATGCGGCTAAGGTGCAGTTGGGTAAGGAACTGTATCATGACACCCGTCTCTCGGGCGATGGCACTATCTCGTGTGCCTCATGCCATGCCATTGAGACTGCCGGTGTTGACAATCATGTGTTCTCCGACGGTATAGGCGGTCAGCTTGGTGGCATCAATGCTCCGACATCCTATAACTCAGTGTTCAACTTCGTGCAGTTCTGGGATGGTCGTGCAGCCAACCTCGCAGAGCAGGCAGCCGGTCCTCCCCTTAATCCAGTGGAGATGGGTTCGAAGTCGTTTGACGAGATTGCAGCCCGTCTTGCAGCCGATGCTGATTTCAACAAGCGCTTCCTCGCCTCATATCCCGAGGGTTTGAACGAGAAGACCATCACCGACGCCATCGCCGAATATGAGAAGACGCTTCTCACCCCCAATTCTCCCTTCGACCGCTATCTCAAGGGCGACAAGAACGCCATGACAGCCGAGCAGATTGAGGGTTATGCCATCTTCAAGGACTATAAGTGTGCCACCTGCCATGCCGGTGTGAACATGGGTGGATTGTCATACGAGATGATGGGTCAGCGTGCCAACTACTTCCAGGACCGCGAGGTGAACACCAAGTCAGGCCTCACCGACTCCGACAACGGACGTTGGGCACAGACAAAGGTGGAGCGCGACCGCTATCGCTTCAAGACACCAACCCTGCGCAACGTAGCCCTCACATGGCCATACTATCACGACGGAAGTGTAGCCACACTTGAGAAGGCTATCGAGATGATGGCCGAGTATCAGGTGGGCAAAAAGATGTCCGAGGCAGAAGTCGCCAAGGTCAAGACCTTCCTCGATGCCCAGACAGGACAGTATCAAGGCAAGCCCTTGACAAACACCAATAAGCATTAACTTTTCTACTCCCTCGCACCGTATCAATGGTGCGAGGGTTTCACGAGATACACGGTGCCGATTTTTGTGCGTTTCCTCACTATTCCGTCGAGGTTAGAAAGGAATTGTCCGAACTTGCTGAGACCGTTTACTCCTAACGACGAACCAGCCATGCTCTTTATCTTGTCGTATATCGCGGCGGTGGTCATGTATTGGCCTACCGACTCGTCTTGCGTGATGGCAAAACAGAGGCGGAAATACTGCTCGGCGGGCGACAGCAACTGATACTGGCGGTTGTGATTGATAATCTCCTCGTTTTCATCGTAGTCAAACCAATAGCGCTCGCCATTCATTATGGCATGCATCGCCTGGGCGTAGAGTTGCTCGTAGTTGATGGGTTGATCGACGATTATGGGAGCGGAGAGTTCGATGCCGATGAATCGGCGGCAGCCTGAAGGGTCGGCGAGGATGTCGGTCATGTTGGTGGTGGCGATAAACGAGGCACGGCGGGGTAACTCGGCTATCGAGCGTGCATACGGCAACTTTACCTTGAGTGTGGGCAACTGCATCACGTTTTTGAGGAATCCCTGTTGGATGCGGGGCGGAATGGCGTTAAACTCGTCGAGATTGATGAGCAGCGACTGCGCCATTGCTATCAGTGTGGTCTTCTTCTCGGCAATGTCGAGATTGTCGATAAACGTCTGTTTGAACTCGGGTGGCAGGATTCGGCGGCAGAAAGTGGATTTGTTGTATCCCTGTGGCGAGATGAGCAGCGGAGCCACACTGTTGCCGTAGCGACGGTCCTTGCCAATCCATTGTGCCACCATGCTCAGAAACCATTTCCTGAACCATTTCTTCCATTGCGGACAGTTGGTGGGCACACTGTCGGCAAGTAGGCCTATGTGATCTTTTCCGTCCCATTTTCTCTCAAGTCCATAGAGGTATTCCTGTATGGGGTCATACAAGTTCACCTTATGGGAATGAAGAAATCTGTTGAAGTCCTTATCCCACACTTTCAGTCCTTTACTCTGGATATCGAGCAGGATGGAGTTGAAGCGCTTGTCGTCGAGCGGCAACCAACCGTAGTTCGGTTTGTTGAGAAACTTCATCTCGGCAACATTCTCCACCCTGTTGAATCTGAAGACATATTTTGACTTCAGATATTCTATCATCATACGAA
Organism: uncultured Prevotella sp.; assembly: GCA_945788545.1. The sequence continues at coordinate 368 of CALZMK010000252.1, read as the reverse complement.
TATCTGATGGGGTTTCGGAGTCCGGCGACTCCTTTTCTTCTAACTGGCTTTCGCAGACGGGGGGAGCAAGGCGGCTCTCGTTGTCAAAAATGGTATGCTCTACCTTTATTGGGGCGGCATTTGGGTTGTAGTATGGGGTAGGGTCGAGCGTGAGTCGGAATCCGGCATAGAGGCAGTGCCCTGTGAGCGCCGTGGCAGCCATCTGTACGTTGTGGTTGAAGATACCCTCATACACTCTCACGGCGATGGCGTATGCCGACTTGCATAATTGCTCCGCCTCGTCGATGGTGGTGATATCATGTCCGTCCTTAGGCGCAATCCTCACCAGTATCTTCACACCGCTACCGGTGCTGCTGACAAAAGCGGCG
>CALZMK010000251.1 GCA_945788545.1 uncultured Prevotella sp. | reverse complement strand
TATAGCTGCCACGAGTTGACGAGGTTGTGCCATACGGAATAGAAGCCTCCGGCGGCGGCGGTGATCGGAGAAAGGAAGGTGTAGCCAAGCCAAATGATGAAGACGGTGTTTTTTTGACCGAGGGCTTGTCCGGCTTCCATTCGCTTGCCGTAATGAGAGCCTATCCACTTGCCAAAGGTAAACTGGAAAAGGCACGCCACAAGGGTGACAACAGCGATGCCGCCGACATTCCACAACGACTCCTCACTATGAGCCAAGGCCTTGCAGGTGACGGCTATGGCTATGGCAAGCGACACTGCCCACATATAGAACGCCAAGTCCTTGGTGGCGACTATACGCTTGTGGAAAGAGGGCATGAGATAGCGCACAAACCATGCAAGGAAGAGGGGCACAATGAGCAGGGGAAACACCTTGTTGATGATGACCATGAAGGCGGGAAGGAAGGTGAGACCGGGTTGGGGATGTGCCACTGGCAAGAGCAAGGGGCAGAGCAACGCCACGACGAGATTGATGATGATGGTGTAGGACGTGGTGGCTGCCGAGTCGCCACCCAACTTTTGGGTGACAACGGCGCATGCGGTGGCGGTGGGACAGATGATGGCAAGCATAAATCCCTCGACTATCACCCTCGCACCTGACGTGGGATATGCCCAAAGGAAAAGGCATGCAGCGATAAAGAGAAGGCACTGGGTGAGCAGTAGCCAAAGATGCCAACGGTGGGGCTTGAGGTCGGTGGGCTTGATCTTGCAAAATGCCACGAAGAGCATGATGAAGAGCAACACGGGTTGGAGCACCTCGATCACCGAGAGTATATCATGCTTGACCTCGTAGGTAAGGGGCAGTTGGCTACAAATATAGTATGCCAAGGCTCCGCTTATCATGGATACGGGGAGTGTCCAGTTCTTCAGAAAACGGATTAACTTCGACATAATGCCTGCTTATTGACGTCAAAACACGATGGTGCGCGAACCGTCGCTTTCTTCCTGGATTGTGACTTTCACGGTGTCCTCGGGCAACACTTCCTCGCATAGTTCGGGCCACTCGATGAAGCAGAGGGCTCCACTATAGAAATAGTCCTCGAATCCCATGTCATACACTTCCTCTATCTTCTTGACACGATAGAAGTCGAAGTGATAGATTAGTTCGCCGGTGTCTCCCGAGCGATATTCATTGACGATGGAGAACGTGGGCGACGTGATGACGTCGTCAACGCCTAATTCCTCGCACACGGCCTTGACAAATGTTGTCTTGCCGGCTCCCATCTTGCCATAGAAGGCGAAGACGGTGTTTTCTCCGATGTTGGCGATGAATGTCTTGGCTGCCTCACGGATGCTTTCCAAATTCTCTATTTTTATTTCCATATAAATTATTAGATATTACATTTTAAAAATTCCTAATTTTTAAAGTGATCAGCGGAATAACCATTTCCTCAAGCGATATGCCTCCATGCTGGAACGTGTTCTTGTAGTAGGACACGTAGTAGTTGTAATTGTTGGGATAGGCAAAGAAGCTGTCGCCTGTGGCAAAGACATAGCTGGTGCTGACATTGGGCGACGGCAGATGGGCCTTGCGGGGGTCCTTGATGACAAAGAGTTCCTTATTGTCGTAGGCCAGGTTCTTGCCGAGCTTGTAGCGGAGATTGGTGTTGGTGTTGCGGTCGCCGATTATCTTCACTGGTTTGCAGGAGCGCACCGAACCATGGTCGGTGGTGACTATGACGCGATAGTCGCTCTGCGCAAGCAATTTGAAGAGGTCGGAGATTGCCGAATGGCGAAACCAACTGAGGGTGATGCTGCGATATGCCGACTCGGTGTTGGCCAACTCGCGCACCATCTTCGACTCGGTGCGGGCATGACTGAGCATGTCGATGAAATTGAACACGACGACATTGATGTCGTTCTTGGCCAACTGGGAGTAGCGCTGCAGATAGCGCTCGGCACCGGCGATGTCGTTGACCTTAAAATAAGAGAATGTGTCGTGTCGACGGAAACGCTCAATCTGGGTGCGTATGAGGGGTTCCTCGTTGATGTTCTTCCCTTCGTCCTCGTCCTCATCCACCCACAGGTCGGGGAACATGCGGGCAATGTCGTTGGGCATAAGACCGCTGAACAGGGCATTGCGGGCATACTGTGTGGCGGTGGGGAGGATGCTGCAGTAGAGCTGTTCGTCGATGTCGAAACTGTCGGAGAGTTCGGAGGCAAGCACGCGCCACTGGTCGTAGCGGAAATTGTCGAGTACGACAAGAAATACCTTCTCGCCGGAGTCAACGGCAGGAAAGACATGGGTCTTAAACAGTTCGGGGCTCAACAGCGGGCGACTGTCATCGCGCACACCGGGGGCAAGCGTCTCCATCCATTGCATATAGTTGGCACGGATATACTTGGCAAATCCCTTGTCGGCCTCTTCCTTCTGCATGGCAAGCATCTCGGACATCTGACTGTCGGCAGTGCTGAGTTCGAGTTCCCAATGCACAAGACGACGATATACATCCACCCAATCCTCCCACGTGCGACTGTCCATGATGGCCATGGATATGCGCTGGAAATCTTGCTGATAACCCGACTCGGTGACCTCGGCAACAATCTCCTTGCGGTGGATATTCTTCTTGAGGGCGAGAAGAATCTGACTGGGATTGACGGGCTTGATGAGATAATCGGCTATCTTGGAGCCGATGGCTTGATTCATGATGTCTTCCTCCTCGCTCTTGGTGACCATGACCACGGGTGTGGCGGGCGCTATCTCCTTGATGCGCTGAAGTGTCTCCAAACCATTAAGTCCGGGCATCATCTCGTCGAGGAGAACAAGGTCGAAACCACGTTCACGGCAAAGGTCGATGGCATCGTCGCCATTGCTCACGGTGACGACCTCATAGCCTTTCTTTTCCAAAAAAATGATGTGGGCGCGCAACAATTCTATCTCGTCATCCACCCACAAGAGGGTTCCGTTCTTTGTCATATCTTTATTTTATATCATCTATAGAAATCTTCGTCGAAGTCGAAGGTGTTGTCCTGCTCGACGTTGTTGTCATTAAACAGATCGTCACCATCATCCGACTCTTCATTCGACTTTTCATCTGAGGTATCTGCATCTTCCGGCGACTCGGCAATGACTATCGATTCGGGAAGGTTGAGCAACTGCTCGGTGCTCACCTTAACGGGCGAGAGAGTGCGGAGGAAGAAGCGGTCGTAGTCGTCGTAGCTATAGCGCGAGCCCAACAGGGGCATATTTGCCTCGCTGACAACTATACGGCGGCAACCTTCAAGTCGGGAAGATATGTCCTTGTCGGAGGAAAGACGACGGGCATACTGGGCAGCCTCGTCGTAGTTGAGGAATCCACTGACCACAAGACGTGCCGCTCCATCGGCCTCCTCGACACGAATGTCGAAACTGCGCACCATGAAATTGGTGAAGTTATACTTGCCAAGAGCGAAGAGGAGTTTGTTGGACGACACCTCGTCGGGATTGAACACAAGCATGAAGACGTAGGGCTTCTCGCGCTCAAGACTGAGGGTGTCGGCCACGGTGCTGTCTGCAGCTGCCGCGATGGTGGTGCGGCGTGTCCATAGGTCGCCGATGTCAAACTTACCGCCATGGAGTTGGCGACCTTCCTGAACGCCCTTGAGGATCATACCGGCAATGGGCGACACCTCACTGTCGGGATATTTCGTAACCACCGTTTGCATCTCTTCACTGCATCCCGTGGCATCGCCTGAGTTGAGAAGGGTCATACCCTTGATGAATATCACCTTCGAACGGTTGGCACCCTGCGGGAAGCGCGACTCTGAGATAGCGGCATTGGCTATCACCTCATCATGGCGGTCGTCCTTGAATGCCTGATAGGTGGCGGCATAGAGCGAATCCTC
>CALZMK010000250.1 GCA_945788545.1 uncultured Prevotella sp. | reverse complement strand
TAGGTGAGTGCAACATTCAGTTTGCATTCAATGCCGAAACCAACGACTATCGTATCATCGAGGTGAACGCACGTCTGTCGCGTTCGTCTGCCCTCGCATCCAAGGCTACGGGTTATCCACTCGCCTTCGTGGCTGCCAAGATTGCCCTCGGATATACGCTCGACCAGATTGGCGATATGGGCACTCCCAACTCGGCATACGTGGCTCCGCAGCTCGACTATATGATTTGCAAGATTCCCCGTTGGGACTTGACCAAGTTTGCCGGAGTGAGCCGTCTTATCGGTTCGTCGATGAAGTCGGTTGGCGAAATAATGGCTATCGGCCGCTCGTTCGAGGAGATGATACAAAAGGGACTGCGCATGATAGGTCAGGGAATGCACGGATTTGTGGGCAACGACCACACCCGTTTCGACAATCTCGACGACGAACTGCAGAATCCCACTGACCTCCGCATCTTTGCCATCGCACAGGCTCTCGAAGAGGGATATACCGTGGAGCGCATCGAGGAACTGACCAAGATTGACGTGTGGTTCCTGGAGAGACTCAAGCATATCGTTGACCTCAAGCACGAACTGCAGCAATACAATACTCTCGAAGAACTGCCCGACGCCCTGCTCAAGGAAGCAAAGATTGCGGGATTCTCTGATTTCCAGATTAGCCGTTTCGTGCTCAAACCACAGTCGGGCAATATGGAGAAGGAGAACGCACAGGTGCGCCGTCATCGCAAGAGCCGTGGCATATTGCCCGCAGTGAAGCGCATCAATACCGTGGCAAGCGAGCACCCCGAATTGACAAATTATCTGTATATGACATACGCCGTGAGCGACTCCGACATCGACTTCTACAAGAACGAGAAATCAGTTGTAGTACTTGGGTCGGGTGCCTATCGCATCGGTTCGTCGGTTGAGTTCGACTGGTGCTCGGTGAATGCCGTAAATACTGCACGCAAACTCGGATATAAGTCGATAATGATCAACTACAACCCCGAGACTGTTTCCACCGACTATGACATGTGCGACCGCCTCTACTTCGACGAACTGTCGTTGGAGCGTGTGCTCGACATCATCGACTTGGAGCAGCCCAAGGGAGTGGTGGTAAGTGTGGGAGGACAGATACCCAACAACCTCGCCATGCGTCTGCACAACTACGGAGTGCCCATCCTCGGAACATCACCCATTGACATCGACCGTGCCGAAAACCGCGACAAGTTCTCGGCAATGCTCGACCGACTGGGTATCGACCAGCCGGCATGGCGCGCCCTCACCTCTTTCGAAGATATCAAGAGCTTCGTGGAGCAAGTGGGCTTCCCAGTGCTCGTGCGTCCGTCATACGTGCTCTCTGGAGCTGCGATGAACGTATGCCATAGCTACGACGAGTTGGAGCGTTTCCTCGCCATGGCAACTGAGGTGAGCAAGGAGTTCCCCGTAGTGGTGTCGCAGTTTATGCAGGAGACCAAGGAGATTGAGTTTGACGCCGTAGCCGATAAGGGTGAGGTGATTGAATATGCCATCTCTGAGCATATCGAGTATGCCGGTGTTCACTCGGGCGACGCCACAATGGTGTTCCCCGCACAGAACATCTATTTCTCAACTATCCGCCGTATCAAGAAGATTTCCCGTCGCATAGCCAAGGAGTTGAATATCAGCGGTCCGTTTAACATCCAGTATCTTGCCAAGGGCAGCGACATCAAGGTCATCGAGTGTAATCTACGTGCCTCACGCTCGTTCCCCTTCGTCAGCAAGATTCTCAAGCGCAACTTCATCGACACTGCCACACGCATCATGCTCGACGCTCCCTACGAGCGTCCCGACAAGAGCGAGTTTGACATCGACCGCATCGGCGTGAAGGCATCCCAGTTCTCGTTTGCCCGTCTGCAGAATGCCGACCCCGTGCTTGGTGTGGATATGTCATCCACTGGAGAGGTGGGTTGTCTTGGCGACGACTTCAACGAGGCATTGCTTAATGCTATGATTGCCACTGGATATAATATCCCCGGCAAGAACATCCTCGTGTCGTCAGGCGGATTGAAAGGTAAGGTTGACCTCCTTGAGCCAATCAAGCAATTGGCGAAGTCAGGTTATGCCATCTTCGCTACTGAGGGAACAGCCAAGTTCCTCGGTGAAAACGGTGTTAAAGCCACTACAGTGTCATGGCCCGACGAAGAGGGTGAAAACAAGGTGATGGACATGATAGCCGACCATAAGTTCGACCTCATCATCAACGTGCCGAAGAACCAAACCAAGCGCGAGCTCACCAATGGTTATCGCATACGCCGTGGAGCCATCGACCACAACATTCCACTGATGACCAACGTGCGCCTTGCCAAGGCATTCATTGAAGCCTTCTGTTCGATGAAGCTCGAGGACATCAAGATAAAGAGTTGGCAGGAGTATAACGCTTAAAACTCGTTTTTGTCTCAAATTATTGAGATATGAAACGTAGTTAAAAGTATATGTTACATTTTTCGGGTGTAAAGTCGGGATTTATTCCTAACTTTGCACCCGAATATTTAATGTAACATGTAATCTTGATTATGACAAAAAGAAAAACTAACTTTTTCCGCGGTTTGATTGCCGCAGCAGCAGTAGCGTTGCCTATGACGGGCGGGGCACAGAACCCTATCGTGCAGACATGGTTTACGAGCGACCCTGCACCTATGGTTGACGGTGACAGGATGTATGTATATACAGGTCACGACGAGGATAATGCCGACTTCTTTTGGATGTATGAGTGGAGGGCATATTCAACAACGGATATGGTGAACTGGACAGACCACGGAGCGCTGATGTCGCTCGACACATTCTCGTGGGCTGACGACAGGGCATGGGCTGCACAGACCATCAAGCGCAACGGCAAGTACTATTGGTATATCTGTGCCCACTCGAAAATCACGAATGGTATGGCAATAGGTGTAGCTGTGGCAGACTCGCCCACAGGTCCGTTTAAGGATGCACTTGGCAAACCGCTCTTTGACAACGGCAAGTGGGACAATATCGACCCGACAGTGTTTATCGACGACGACGGACAGGCTTATCTCTATTGGGGTAATCCCAATATCTATGTAGTGAAACTCAACGACGACATGGTGTCGTTCAAGGGCGAAGTGACGATGATTGAGCAAACCGAGGATGGATTCGGAGCACCGCAGTTTGACAAGCGCGTGAAAGGCAAGAAATACAAGGACTGCTATACCGAAGGACCATGGATCACTAAGCGCAACGGCAAGTATATGCTGCTCTATGCCGCTGGTGGTGTGCCCGAGCATATTGCATATTCAATAAGCGACACACCTACAGGACCTTGGAAGTATATGGGGCCGATTATGCCGCTCGAAGACACTAAGTCATTTACCAACCACTGCGGAGTGGCTGACTATAAGGGACATTCCTACTTCTTCTATCACACTGGTAAGTTGCCCGGTGGCGGCGGTTTCGGAAGAAGCACAGCCGTGGAGGAGTTCAAGTATAATGCCGACGGCACATTCCCCATCATCCACCATACCGACAAGGGTGTTGACCCCATTGGCAAACTCAATCCATTCAAGCGTGTTGAGGCAGAGACAATGGCATTCTCACGCGGCATTAAGTCGGAGCAGAACACACGCGACGGAGTGTATATCACCGAGATTCACAACGGCGATTATATAAAGGTGCGCGAGGTGGATTTCAGCAAGCAACCCCGATTCTTCACTGCGTCTGTGGCAAGCGGAATGCGTGGAGGTGTGATGGAACTGCATCTCGACAGTATCAAGGGAGATAAGATTGCAGAGATTAAGATTGGCAACACCGGCGGATGGGAGAACTGGACATCCGTAAAAACAGAGATTGAGAAGAACGTCAGTGGCACTCGCGACCTCTACTTCGTATTCAAGGGAG
>CALZMK010000249.1 GCA_945788545.1 uncultured Prevotella sp. | reverse complement strand
GCAGTGTGAACCTCACCGTCGATAACGAGTTTTACTACATAGATGTGGGGAGTGTAAACCACCTTACGGAGCTCAGCCATAGAGCAAACGAAAGAAGTGGCAACGGGCAGTCCGTTCTCGTCCTTCTTCTCACCGTACATGTTACATGGGATAAGACCCTCTTTGCGCAGCATCTTTGAGGCTTTCTTGCCAAGGTCTTTGCGCATGCTACCTTTTACTTCAATTTCCTTCATAACTTTTAAATGTGTTACTCTAAATTAAGTGTTAATAATCTCATTGCTTAATTCACCATCACACGAACTTTTAATCGATGTGTTTCGAAAAAGCGGTGCAAAGGTACGCTTTTTTTTGCAAATAAACAAGTATTATCAAAAAAAAACTCAATATTTTCGCATATTATTTGCATTTTAGGGGAAATATGCGTAATTTTGCACCCGTAAAGTTTAGATAAGCGTATGATAAACCGAGAAATAATAAGAAACAAGGTAGTACAATTAACATATGCGTACTATCAGAATGGGAACAAGAACATCGACTCTGCAGAGAAGGAACTTCTGTTCAGCCTGTCCAAGGCCTACGACCTGTATGCCTACATGCTTGCTCTGATACCGGCAGTGGCCAAAGAGTCGAGAAAGTATCTTGAAGTGGCTCAAAGCAAGGCACAGCGCGAGGGTACAGATATGCCTTCACAGAAGTTTGCCTATAACCGCTTTGCGATCCAAGTTGAACAAAACACTGCACTCAACGACATCCTCGAGGCGAAAAAGATCTCATGGAACGATCACCCCGAGTTTGTCAACAAGCTCTATTTGCAGATAATCGAGTCGCAGATCTACAAGGAGTACATGGATAGTCAGGATGACTCTTACGATGCCGACCGCGAGGTGTGGCGCAAGCTCTATCGCACCCTCATCGAGAACAACGAGAGCATCGATTCCATCCTTGAGGAAGAAAGCCTCTATTGGAATGACGACAAGGAAATCGTGGATACCTTTGTGGTGAAGACCATCAAGCGTTTCGACGAGAAAAGCGGTCACAAGCAGGAGATTCTGCCCGAATATGCATCGGAGGAGGATCTTGACTTCGCCCGCAAACTGTTTCGTGCTGCCATCCTCAATGCTGATGAATACCAGCATTACATGGGCGAGATGTCGCGCAACTGGGATTTCAATCGTCTTGCATTTATGGATGTCATCATTATGCAGATAGCCATTGCCGAGATGATGACCTTCCCCGGCATTCCCGTCAATGTGACCATCAATGAATACGTGGAGATAGCCAAGCTTTACAGCACTCCACGCAGTGGTGGATACATCAATGGCATCCTCGACCCCATAGCGCGCATGCTTGTCAGAACAGGCCGCATGCTGAAGTCTATGCCCGAGCGCAATAATCCAGAAAAATAACACATTATTAATATTATTAAAGAAAAAGACATGACAACAGTATTTATTGCCGCACAAAACGGCGCTGCCGGTGGCGGTGGCATGAGCATGCTCATTATGATGGTGGCCCTCTTTGCCATCATGTGGTTCTTCATGATCAGACCTCAGCAGAAAAAGCAGAAGGAAATCCAGAAGTTCCAAAATGCCCTCTCCGAGGGTCAGCAGGTAGTCACAGGTGGTGGCATCTACGGCACAGTGAAAAAGATCGACCTCGCCTCTGGTGTTGTGGAGATCGAGATAGCCAAAGGTGTAGTTATCCGTGTTGACAAGGCATACGTCTTTAAAGACACTCAGAGCACTCAGGTGGCAGCAAAATAACAACGCTATATGTTTAAACGCAGAGGCATAGTGAAGATTTTCAGGAATTTCTTGTTTACTTTGGTGAACAAGGAATTTCTGATTTTTTTATTTTTTCTGTGTCTCTCCGGAATATTCTGGCTTCTGATGACACTCAACGAAACCTACGAGATGGAATTCAGAATACCAGTCAGAGTAGTCAACATCCCCAACAATGTTGTATTGACATCCGAGGAGACCGATACCGTAAGGGTGACGCTTCGCGACAAGGGACTCATGCTTGTCAGCTATCAATATGGCGACGGCATAAAACCCATTATTGTCAACTTCAAATCATATGCCAGGTCGTCAAGCTCCTTTGTTGTACCAACTGCCGATATCCAGCGCATACTATATCAACAATTGTCGGCATCCACAAAGATAGCTGGCATAAAATCCGACCGCATGGAGTTTTTCTTCAACTATGGCGAATGTAAGAAAGTACCAATAGAATATAGCGGACGAGTAGCGCCCGAGGACTTGTATTTCATCTCCGAGGTAAAATATAGCCCCGACAGTGTCACAGTATATTCTACTCGCGACAAACTTGACAGTATCCACGTGATATACACCGAGCCACTCAACTACACTAATTTCCGCGACACTCTCAACATCACTTGCCGCCCCAAGACAATGAAGGGAGTGAAGGTGGTTCCATCTAGTATCAAGATACGTTTCATCACCGACGTGCTCACTGAGGAAAGTATCGACAACATCCCCATTATTGGAATCAACATGCCCGAGGGCAAGGTGTTGCGCACGTTCCCCTCAAAGGTGAGCGTCAGTTTCGTAACAGGAGTGCGCCAATTCAAGAAATTGTCGCCAAGGGATTTCTATGTCATTGTTGACTACGACGAGATAAAGGCCCACCCCTCTGAGAAATGCAACGTCATACTACGTCGCCACCCAAATGGAGTGTCCAGGGCTACACTTAATCTGAAACAAGTAGATTATCTGATTGAAAATGACGACTGACAAGTATCCCGTAGTGGCAATCACTGGAGGCATAGGCAGCGGCAAGAGTTATGTTTGTCACCTATTCGGCGAGAGAGGCATCCGTGTATATGACTGCGACAGTGCTGCCAAGCGCCTGATGAGAAACTCTCACCAGTTACAGGAGCGTCTCACCCGTCTGATAGGTTCAGACACTTATATTGACGGGCAACTCAACAAGGCAGCCGTGGCGTCATTCATAATGCAGAACGACAACAACGTCAAAGCAGTCAACGCCATCGTTCATCCAGCAGTGGCAGAAGACTTCTTTGAGAGCGACTACACCTGGATGGAGACTGCCATACTCTACGACTGCGGTTTCGACCGCTATGCCGACATTGTCATTGCCGTCGTGGCCCCTATAGAGACACGCATATCGCGAATCATGCAGCGCGACGGCATCAGCCGCGACAAGGCCTTGGAATGGATAGCCAAGCAGATGGACCAGCAAGAGGTGCAACGACGTGCCGACTATGTCGTCATCAACGACGGCATCCTTGACCTTGCGCCACAAATAGAAAGAATATTAACCAAAATAAAATAATAAGACAGAAATCATGTTACAAACAGTATTAGCAATCTCCGGCAAGCCCGGACTCTACAAATTGGTATCAAGAGCCACCAACAGTCTCATTGTCGAGGCACTCGACGACACCCACAAGAGAATCCCCGCGTTCGCTTCCGACCGCGTAACCTCTCTTGCCGACATCGCAATGTACACTGATACCGACGATGTGCCCCTGTGGCAGGTGCTCACCAATATGCGTAACCTCGAAGAGGGAAAGACCGCCAGTATCAACTTCCGAAAGGCAAGTGGCGACGAACTTCGCGAATACTTTGCAAAGGTGTTGCCAGAATTCGACCGCGAGCGTGTTCACAATAGCGACATCAAGAAGCTCATCCAATGGTATGACATCCTCGTAAAGAACGGTATCACTGACTTTGAAAAGGATATGAAGCCCACCGAGGGCGACAATATTGACGACCGCAAGGAAACCGAGGAATAACATCCCCCTATCAGGGATTACCCATAATCCAGTTGCCAGCTGAACAAATCATCCAGCTGGCAACTGATATATTATAACATGCACATATTCAAAGATATATTCTA
>CALZMK010000248.1 GCA_945788545.1 uncultured Prevotella sp. | reverse complement strand
AACAGTAAGGATCGTAGGACACAGGCAAGCAGATGTATGGACTGCGGAGTGCCGTTCTGCCATTGGGCTTGCCCACTTGGCAACAAACCGCCTGAGTGGAACGACGCGCTCTATAAGGGCGACTACGAGCTTGCATACCGACTGCTCAACTCCACCAACGACTTCCCCGAGTTCACCGGGCGTATCTGTCCTGCACTTTGCGAGAAGGCCTGCGTACTCAACCTTATGGAGCATGAGCCTACCACCAACCGTGAGGACGAGGCAGCCATCACCGAAATGGCATTCCAGGAAAACTTCGTGCGCATCGAGACTCCCGAGCGCAACGGCAAGAAAGTGGCTGTGATTGGTGCCGGTCCGGCAGGACTTGTTGCTGCCAACCAGCTCAACCTCAAGGGATATGAGGTGACGGTGTATGACAAGAACGAGGCTGCCGGTGGACTCCTCCGCTATGGTATCCCCAACTTCAAGCTTAACAAGGCCATCATCGACCGACGTATGAATGTGCTTGAGAAAGAAGGTATCAAGTTCTGCTTCGGTCAGGAGATCGACGTGACGAAGTTGCCCGAGGGCTATGACGCATACGTTATTGCCACAGGTACTCCCACCGCCCGCGACCTAAAGATACCCGGACGCGAGTTGAAGGGAGTGTATTTCGCCCTCGAAATGCTCGCACAGCAAAACCGTGTGTTGGCTGGTATTGAAATCAAGAAGGAAGACCTCGTCAATGCCAAGGGCAAGGATGTGCTCGTCATCGGTGGTGGCGACACGGGTAGCGACTGCATTGGAACAGCCCACCGTCAGGGATGCAAGAGCGTCACTCAGATTGAGATTATGCCTAAGCCCGTGGAAGGTCCTGAGGACCCGAAGAATCCTTGGCCCAATTATCCTCGCACATTGAAGACGACATCGAGTCATGAGGAGGGTTGCACCCGCCGTTGGAACATCAACTCATTGGAGTTCCTCGGTAAGGACGGCAAACTCACTGGTGTGCGCGTTCAGGAAATCGACTGGAAACCCAATCCCGAAGGCGGCCGCCCGCTGATGGTGGAGAAGGGTAAGCCCGAAATTATCAAGTGCGAGATGGTGCTCTTGGCCATGGGATTCCTCAAGCCCGAGCAACCCGCTTTCGCCGACAATGTCTTCGTATGTGGTGATGCAGCCACTGGTGCCTCGCTCGTGGTGAGAGCCATGGCAGGAGGCCGCAAGGCTGCCATCGATGTAGATAAATTCCTTAATAACAGATGAGCATAAACTTTTGATAACTTGCAAGGGTCCCGCTGTGCAGAGATTGCACGTAAGCGGGACTTTTTTATGCGCTCCCAGAGGCTGCGCATATATGTGATTAGTTCAGATTAATAACCCAATAAGTAATTAAGAAACAACGTTCGACAAAGTTAATTAAAGAATCTCTGAAAGCGGAATCATGACGAAGTCACGCTCTTTCATGAGTGGATGAGGAAGGGTGAGCTCGGGGGTGGTGATGTGTATGTCGTCGTACATGAGGATGTCGATGTCGATGATACGATCGTGGTATTGTCCATCAGATGATTTGACTGTGCGACCCATTGCACGCTCGATGTCTTGTGTAAGATGGAGGATCTCAAATGGGGACAAGGTGGTGATGCAGCGCACGGCGGCATTGACAAACGAGTTGTCGGACTCAAAGCCCCATGGCTCGGTAATAAGGAGAGTTGACTGGCGATCTACTTCGCCAATCAACTCCCCTATTCTATTTATCGCCTCGCGGATGTTTCCCGCCTTGTCGCCAAGGTTGGAACCGAGACTAAAATATACCTTATGAATCATTCTTCATTTTCAATCATCAAGGATAAGCATTGCGTCGCCGTAGCAACCGAAACGGAAACCGTTTTTGAGGGCCTTCATATATGCCTCATACACGAGGTCGTAGCCACCGAATGCCGCTGTTGCCATCATCATGATTGACTCGGGATGATAGAAATTGGCCATCATCGAGTTGGCGAGTCCGTAGTCGTAGGGAGGGAAGATAAACTTATTTGTCCATCCGTCAAACTCCTTGAGTCGGCCGTCGGTTCCTACGGCTGATTCTGTGGCACGGGCAGTACTTACTCCCACGACACACACACGATGACCCTCGTCCTTTGTCTTGTTTACCAGTTCGCATGCCTCCTTGCCTATTCTCATCTGCTCGGAGTTCATCTTGTGCTTCGACAGGTCTTCCACCTCAATAGGATCAAAGCAGCCAAGTCCGCAATGAAGAGTGATATAGGCGAAGTTGATGCCCCTTATTTCCATCATCTTCATCATCTCACGACTGAAATGAAGACCAGTGGCAGGGGCTGTGACAGCACCCTCGTTCTTGGCATAGATGGTCTGGAAATTATTCATGTCTTCGGGAGTGGCAGGACGTCGGTCAACAATATAGCGTGGCAGCGGAGCCTCACCAAGTCCGAAGAGTTCGCTCTTAAACTGTTCGTGAGGACAGTCGTAGAGGAATCGCAATGTGCGTCCGCGACTGGTGGTGTTGTCGATAACCTCAGCCACCATAGGACCATCACCATCGAAGAACAGTTTGTTACCTATACGAATCTTGCGTGCCGGTTCCACCAAGACATCCCACAGACGGAATTCGGGATTCAGTTCCCTAAGCAAGAACACCTCTATCTTGGCGTCGGTCTTTTCCTTTGTACCATAGAGGCGAGCGGGGAAGACTGCAGTGTCGTTGAATACGAAGGTATCACCCTCGTCGAAGTATTTGATGGCATCGCGGAATGACATGAATATGCCATTTCCGTCGGCACCGGTCATCACCTTGCCTTCCTCGTCAGTCTTGTACATATCAATCTTCTGACTCTTGCGATGAAGCACCATCAGTCTGCACTCATCACGGCGGTAGATCTTGTCAACCGAACCGTCGTCATTAATAAATGCCTTATAGGGTGGCTCAAGAGCCACCTGGTCTTCAGGCAGATTAAAACCAAATTCTGATAATTTCATTATCTATAATTCTTTAATTCTTTAATCCTTTAATTTTTTAATTTCGCATCTCCGATGCGACCCAGCCACTCCGGCACATCATCAAGTTTGACGCAATCCTCTATTCGGACGTCGCCCAGACGAGTGCGGCACAATGCCGTAAGATAGGCTCCACTACCGAGAGCCTCTCCGATGTCGCGGGCCAAGGCACGGATGTATGTGCCCTTGCCGCACACCACCCTGATGCTTGCCTGCATCGTCTCGGGGTTGAAATCAGTGAGTTCTATCTCGTCGATATGCAGCGACTTGGGTTTGAGTTCTACATCCTTACCCTTGCGCATGAGCTTATATGCACGGTCGCCTCCCACCTTGCATGCCGAATAGGCTGGCGGCACCTGTTGGATGTCACCCACGAAGAGTTTGAGTTTCTCCTCTATCAACTCCCGCGTGATATGCTCAGTGGGATAAGTGGCGTCAACCTCGTGCTCCATGTCGTAGCTGGGCGTGGTGGCGCCAAGTTGCAGTGTGGCTGTATATTCCTTGGTATGATATTGCAGTCGCTCTATCTCCTTGGTTTTCTTTCCTGTACAAAGTATCAGCACTCCTGTGGCCAAAGGGTCGAGCGTTCCGGCATGACCAGTCTTCACTCTCTTCACGCCTTCCTTCTGCGAGATGAGATAGCGCACGCGCGCCAATGCCCCAAAGCTCGACATCCTGTAAGGCTTGTTGAGATATATGTATTCTCCTTCTATGAAATTCACTTTTTTCTACTTGTTATTAAGAAGTTCCCTTACTTAATATTACATTAAACTGCAGAGAAGCGTTACCGCTCCGGCGATGGCACAATAGATGCCGAAGTAAACCAGTTTGCCCTTCTTGACGATATTAATCATCCACTTGCAGGCAAGGCATCCCGAGACGAATGCCGCGATGAATCCCACTG
>CALZMK010000247.1 GCA_945788545.1 uncultured Prevotella sp. | reverse complement strand
TGGTTACTGTATATTGTTTGAATCACAGGGGTGCTGTGAGTCCGTGGCAATTGTCGAACTGGATAACGAAGACGTTGTTTATGAAGTGCCCGTTTCAGAGGATGAGACACAAATCATGCTGCCCATATACCTTGAAGGTGTATATGAAATCAGACTGTATCGTGGAAACCGATATTATTCTGGAACCATACAGTTAACAGGAACAGAATAACATGTCTGCCAGAACTCTCAGAGTGACACGGGCCAGAGGGTCAGAGTGACACGTTCACGCGTCTGCCGGCACTTTGCCCAGTCCTCTCTATAGCATGGAACATTGATTATGTGCCATGTTAAGAGATGCAATACATTCTGCAAAAAGCAGTGTAAGTAACAAAAATCGAAAAAGAGTGATGTAAATTAATTGAAATTGATAATAAGCTTGCTTATTCCAAGAATAAAAGAAAAGAGGTAAATTATGATATAGTACTTTAGCGTATTCGGAGTCCTTACTCTATATAGATAGAGTGCTACTCTAATAGTACACTACTGAATATATGGATAGAATTTTATGAAATAAATATTTTATGTTTTTACAAATATGAAGAAAATATTATTTATCAAAGGCGCGATGAGCAATATGCTATTTGTTTTTTGTGCTATTTGTACTTCAATATTTTATGTGTCATGTAATAAAGATTCGGTAATAGATGTACCAAGTATGAGTACTTCTACGAATTGTTACACAAGATCAACAACAAACAATATCTCTATGCTTATCACTGAATGTAACGTATGTTTGAAAAACAATCAATTTACAATTTTATCAAGAAAACATGCCCTACGGAAGGGTATTCACGGAATAGATTATGACATGATTAAGCAATCTGTAGACCAAGCAAATGTATTACTTTTAAAAATTGTTACTGAATTAGAAGAGCAAGGGTATGAAGTTGAAGTTTATGACATCTCCGCAGATTCCAAAGTCGATATCGCATCCCATGTAGAAACTCTAACGAGTGGAGAAGAAAGGGCAATGCCAAAAGGCGTAATTGAAACAAATGATGGCAGTCCAAAGGAAGAGACACATTTCGCTCCGACAAGGATGACGGCCGTAAGAGGAAATTGTATTGCCCATACTGCATTGTGTCCTTTACACACGCTGACAACTACATATGCAGGAGGCAATGCAAAAGTTGGAACAGCCTTTGGTCCTGGGAATAAAACAATTACTGTTCCTTTGTCAATGTCAAACACCAACTTTGGAATTAAATATTGTACTAGTGATAGTAATGGAGGGAAATGTGTATGGGAAGGTGTAACAAATTAATGATATCGCTTTGTGTTGTTTCTTTGCTTATCTTGGTTTGGTCATGTAAAACGAAACCAGAACTGGGTACGTTTGTAAATGTATGCGCCATACCTGATAGCGTGGCAACACCAGAACAGCTTGAGGAAAAACAAAGGTTAATAGGATTCTTCTATAATAGCAAGGTATTACAATTTCGAGAAGGAAGAATAGAACACATTGCAGATAGTAGTTTATATATAAAAAACAATGTGGATATACGTTATATGTCATATGTTTTGGCTCAGATAGAAGAAACGAACACAGGATGTATTCGAATGTTTAACGATGGAGAATTACCAAATGATAGTTTTTCCATATTGTTAGAAAAAGCATTCTGTGAGGCACAGAGAAAACATGCAAGAGAGATTGTCGAGTAAATCCTCCCTCTCGTTAGATAAATGATTCTAATAGAATGAACAGAGGACAGAATGCTGCTGAACCATGACATTCACTCCTATGGGTCAATGTCCTTTTCCCATCCTACGTAAATTTGTTAATCGTGCATTGATAAATGGGCTAATTCTTTGGTGCTTTCACGGAATAATCGTATATTTGCACGCGAATAGCCCATGAAAGCCAAGCGGAGGACGTGGAACTGAGGCACAAAAACAAGCGATATGGAGCACATGACACTCAAACAACTGCCAGTAGGCATACAGACCTACAGCGAGATAGTCGATAGGAATTGCCTGTACATCGACAAGACGGAGTATATCTGCAAGATGATGGAGGTAAGCAAGTACATCTTCCTGAGCCGCCCCAGACGGTTCGGGAAGTCTTTGCTCGTCTCCACCCTACAGGCTTACTTCGAAGGGCGCAGGGACCTGTTCAAGGGACTCTACATCGACAAGGTGGAGAAGGAATGGACGGAATATCCCGTGCTGAGGTTCGACATGAGCCTTGGCAAACACATGGAGAAGGAACAGCTGGAAAGGTATCTCGGCAACCGCCTCGCAGAATACGAGGCAAAATACGGCATTATCCACCCTGCCCAGGACAACAACGACCGTTTCACGGCATTGATTCAGACGGCATACAGGCAGATAGGCAAGCAGGTGGTTGTACTAATTGACGAATACGATGCCCCTTTGCTCGATGTGATGCATGAGGAGAAGACGCTGCCCGTGCTCCGCAACGTCATGCGCAACTTCTATTCTCCCCTGAAAGACAGTGACCCCTATCTGAAGTTCGTCTTCCTCACGGGCATCACGAAGTTCTCCCAGCTCAGCATCTTCAGCGAACTGAACAACCTCGTGAACATCAGCATGGACGAGGAGTTTGCAGGGGTGTGCGGCATCACGGTGGATGAGGTTCTCACACAGATGCCCGATTACCTCGATAGGCTGGCCACCAAGCAGGGTACTACCCGCGAGGAGACACTTTCCGCCCTCAAGCGTCAGTATGACGGCTACCACTTCACATGGCCCTCGCCCGACATCTTCAACCCCTTCAGCCTCATCCTCGCCTTTTCCAAGAACAAGATAGGCAATTACTGGTTCGAGAGCGGCACCACCACCTTCCTCATTGAGCTGCTCCGCAAGTTCGGAAACGACTTCACTGACATCAGGGAAGTCGAGGCCAGCGCGTGCGACTTTGACGCTCCGACGGAGTCGGCCACCAGTATCGTGCCGCTGCTCTACCAGAGCGGCTACATCACCATCAAGGCTTACAACAGAGAATTTGACTACTACACCCTCGGCATCCCCAACCGCGAGGTGCGTCTCGGCCTCACCCGTTCGCTTATACCGGCGTACATCACGCCCAACACCCTCGTGGTCAACAACACGGCCCGGCGCATGGCACAGATGCTGTCCAGGGAAGACATCGACGGGTCGCTGACCCTCCTCCAGCAGTTCCTGCTCACCGTGCCCTACTGCAACGAGGCCAACAGTGAAGGCCATTATCAGCAGGTGCTCTACATCATCCTCACTCTCGTCACGGGTTATTTTGCAGATGTAGAGGTACACACCCCCACGGGACGCATCGACGTGGTGATGAACACGGGCAAGACAATCTACCTCTTCGAGTTGAAGCTCAACAAGTCCGCTGAGGCAGCCATGCAGCAGATCAACCTCAAGGACTACGCCTCGAAATTTGCCCTCAGCCAGCTGCCCGTCGTCAAGGTGGGCATCAACTTCGATGCAGAGAGGAGGACACTCGGGGAGTGGGAGATAGAATACTGAGACAAGAATGGCAAAAATGCATCACCCTGCAGACATGAACATACCCGTTCGAAGACACCATCTTCTGCCACTCCTCCTGTCGCCCCTTTTTCTACTGCCAGGATGCGTACGCAACAGACAGGCTGAGAAGACCATCGCGGAAGCGCGTCAGTTCCTTGCTGACAACCCCGACTCTGCACTTTCCTTCCTGGATTCCCTCAAGGAGGACATGGCATCATGGCCGATATCGCAGCAGATGTAATACAAACTTGTGTATGCACAGGCACAGAACAAGGCATTTGTTCCCAAAACTGTTCGGAGCAAATGGGGCGAAAACGCTTGAAGCACAATTGTTGTCGTTGACTGACATCTGAATTCACAACCCATTTGAAGGAAGATAAAGGCCGCTTCTGGC
>CALZMK010000246.1 GCA_945788545.1 uncultured Prevotella sp. | reverse complement strand
TACAGCAGTGATTTCATAAGTGTCGTGACCTTGGAGGACTTGTTCGCGGAATAAAACATTTTCACCCGCGGATTCAACTAGCAAGTGCAAATATACATCCTTTTCTTGTAAAAGCACTCATTTTGTGTTGAGAAATTGAGTTTTTTCCTTGATATATCATAGGAAAGCACTATCTTTGTACTTGAAAACGTGATTTGTAGATATGAAACAACGCAATAGTCGCATAGCGGAAGAAAAGAAGGTCGTGGAACAGATGATACGCCTGTATTGCCGGAAAAAGGAAGGCAACGGTGAATTGTGCCCGAAATGCCGTGAACTGCTGGAGTATGCCCATGCCCGACTGGACAGGTGCCGTTACGGCGAAGGGAAACCCACATGCAAGAAATGCCCCATCCATTGCTATCGTCCAGAGATGAAGGAGCGCGTAAGGAATGTCATGCGATGGTCTGGGCCAAGGATGATGTTCTATCATCCCGTGGCAGCCATCAAGCACATATACCGGGAACTGGTACATTACTCAAAGCTACAAAAATATGCAGATACTTCTGGCCAATGCCAAGATAATGTTTGAGAAGGCTGACCGCAAGCCACTTTCTGTTCCACTGTTTCAGGCGGTGGCGGACGAACTGGCTGCGGAAATGGCCCGTATGTCCGTGAGTGAACTGGCCCGTCAGTTGGATTGCAGTCAGAAACTGGCCGCCGAGAACTGGCAACGCTATCAAAATTTCCAGCGTGCCGGGAAGATGCCCGCCTTGCTTGCCTACAATGGTCAGGCATACAAGCACCTGCGGGCGAATACCCTGGGCGATGAGGCTCTGGCGTTCGCGCAGGAGCACCTCTGGATTACCTGCTTCCTGTATGGACTGCTTCGTCCCATGGACGGCATTGTGCCTTACCGCATGGAGCACTGCGTCTCGATGGAAACCACTCACGACAAGCCTGTCAATCAGTATTGGAAGGACAAACTGACCGACCTGCTTATAGAGAGTGTCAAGGCAGATGACGGCATACTCATCCACCTCTCGACCGAGGAATACGAGCATCTCTTCGACTGGAAACGCGTCTGTCAGGAAGTGTGTGTCATCCATCCTCTCTTCTATGTCCGCCAGCCTGATGGCACGTTGAAGATGCAGGCTGTGTGGGCCAAGTCGTGCCGTGGAGCCATGGTAAGGTTCATCCTCCAGCATCAGCTTGTCATGCCTGAAGACCTGAAGGCCTTCTGTTACGAGGGGTTTGAATATGCGCCACAGTTGGGCGAGGAAGACTATCCTCATTTTGTCAGAGAGTATTAAGGTAGTCTATACCGCGGTGAAACACCCATGTTCATCACTTCTCTCAGGACATAGTGTGTGGTCTCGCCACCGTTTTGGCAAGGGTGGCAATGTGTAACTGGATAAAAATCGAATTATGAAACACTTTTTTCTTATTTCTTTGCTCTTGATGTGCTTCAACACATCAACCTTTGCCCAAGGGGAGGCTGCCTGGAAACCCCGGTGGATGGTGTCGGATGACGAGGAGCCTGTGGCGGGACAAACGGTGCGTGCCGGACAGGACAAGAAGAAGGCATGCCGCATTCCCCTTGTCTTCAGCAAGGAGAATACCGCAAAGGGCTATCCGAGGATTGAGATGAAGGCATTTGAGGACTTGCCAAGCCAGCCCGAACTGCCCGACCCCTTTGCCTGGGCAGATGGCAGTGGACGCTCCACAGACTTCAAGGACTGGGAGCGTCACCGCTCGGAGATAATGCAGATGTTATACCACTATGAAATAGGCGAAAAGCCTACGGTAAGGAAGAAGCAGATGAAGGCACGGATGGTCAACGATACCCTTGTGGTGGACGTTGCCGTGGGCGGCGAGACATTGAGGCTTACAGCTCCGATAGTCTATCCAGAAGGTGAGGGACCTTTCCCCGCCGTCATAGGCATCGGGTTCGGAACTGGTTCGCTGCCACGGGACATATTCTCCCAGCGTGGTGTGGCACAGATAGCCTTTAACTTCAGCCAGGTGATGTCGCACACGCAGAAACGTGGACAGGAGCCCATCAACCGTCTTTATCCCGACCAGACGGATATGGGTGCCTATTGTGCTTGGCCGTGGGGTATCAGCCGTATTATCGACGGCTTGGAGATTGTAGGCAAGGCTGCCAGAATAGACATGAGACACATAGCCGTGACCGGATGTTCGTTTGCCGGCAAGATGGCTCTTTTCGCCGGGGCTCTTGATGAGCGCATAGCCCTGACGATAGCACAGGAGCCAGGCGGTGGCGGTGTTAACTCCTGGCGCGTGTCGGAGACATTAGGTAACGTGGAGACCCTGGGACGTACCAACTACGCATGGTTCAAGGAGAGTATGCGCCGCTTCTCTGACTGTGTGGACCGACTGCCGATCGATCATCATGAACTGGCGGCACTCATAGCGCCACGTGCCTTGCTCGTACTCGGGAATACTGATTATGAGTGGATGGCCGAACGGTCCAACTATGAGTCATCCAAGGCAGCGCGGGAAGTGTGGAAAACCTTCGGCATAGCCGACCGCATGGGTTATTCCATCGTGGGCGGACATCCCCATTGCCAGTTGCCTCCCAGTCAGTATCCCGAGGTGGAAGCCTTTGTGGACAGGTTCCTCTTGGGTAAGGAGAACGTAGATACCCGCATCACTAAAGGTGGGTTCTATTAATACCTTATTTGATATCAACGCTCATGTTTTCCCACTAACCCAAAGGTAAGGATAAATAATCTCTTGTTAATTTGCAAACACCATTCGATTTTTGTACTTTTGCAACATGATTTCCACAAGTTGACTAACAGAGCTTCCACAAATTGACTAACAAAAGTCCCACAAGTTGACTAACAGAACTTCCACAAGTTGACTAAAAGATTATCCTTATATTGACTAATTATATATGAATTACAGACCTGCAGCTTCAATTCCAACATACAATATACAGCCATGGCAGGAAAGACAGTTATAGGTTATAGGTTATCGAAGGGGTTAGAGTGCATGTCCTGTTGTCTTCGGGTTATAGTTCATGGCTGCTCAATCGAGGATGAGAACTATAACCCGAATACAACCTCAAAACCAACCATAACCCTTTCGATAACCTATAACCTATAACCCATAACCTACTACGAACTATGAACTATGAACAGATGTCCAGCATTGCAGGAACCTCATCACCTTCTTCCTGTCATATCCTTCGCCGCTTTCCAGGAAACTGCTGTCCTGTGTGTGCAGCACCTTACCCTCGGCATCGAGAACTACCATGACGGGGAAACCGAAACGTACGGGATTGCCCAGTCTGTCCATGGCCTGCTGCATGTCCTTGTCATCCGTCTTGCGGCGGTAGTTGACGTGGATATAAACGTAGTTGTCGTTCACTAAGGACTTTATCTCCTCGTCAGCCTCGATGAAGGCGGCAAACCGAAGGCACCACACGCACCAGTTGCCACCCACCTGGCATATCACGTGCTTCCCCTCAGTCTTTGCCACGGCAAGCGCAGAGTCAATCATCGCTACACCGCTGCGTTTCTCGTCATACACACGCTTCAACCCTTGTGACATGACCGACGTAACCATGCCAACCAGCATTACTGCAATAATAATCAGTCTTTTCATATTTCTTCTCTAAAATGTGTCCTCTGCAAAATTACTCTTTTCTTTCCGATTCGCCAAGCAGTCCCGTGATTTTTCATCTCCACAAGTCAAATTATGTCATGTTATGTCGCAGAAAATGGACATTCTTCGGTAAAAAAAGGGATGTGAGGCTAAAAATGTCCTTCCGTTTGGTGTTCTGAAACAAAATGATTATCTTTGCCGAAAATTGTGCCGAGGTTATGGGTTATAGGTTATCGAAAAGTTACTCTGTGTGGTGATAAGTTCCTAAAAGCTTGTGTACCTCTGAAAAAGTGACTA
>CALZMK010000245.1 GCA_945788545.1 uncultured Prevotella sp. | reverse complement strand
TTTAATTCTTTAATCTTTTAATTCTTTAATCCTTTAATTTTTTAATTCTTTAATCTCGCTACTGCTCCCAAAAGCAGTAGCGACAACCCTGCAAGCATGGGATATTTCCATGGTTGCCGCTCAATCGTCAGCATACAGACATTCACCTCGCCATTCTCCCTCGTAGAGTTGAAGTTCATGAGGTACATATCCTCTGACAGACTCAGGGAGTGAGGGCTGTTGACGGCAATCTCCACAGGCTCTCCATCGACGAGCACCTTGGCGGAATACTGCGTAGGTGATCCATCTGCGGCATTTGTCTCAATATTGAACTCGCTTAGACGTAACGAGTAAGGCAAAGATGCCGTTCGGTAGTTTTCATCGTAAGCCTTGTTTGTTTCCTCATCACTACTCACGATGACATTCAGTCTTTTGGAGTCGCCCGCCCCAACAAGTCCACTGAACAAGGCAAGCCACAATCCTACGTGGATAGCCATAAACGTCCAGTCCCTTCGCATCTTGAATGTGCGAAGGCGATGAAACACGATGAGTGTGAGATTAACCATAAGGGCTACAAGCAATACCACAAAGGGAATGGATGTTTGGAATGACGTGTCGGCAGGAAGCAATCCCCCGATGACACATGCCACGGCAATCAATCCGATAGTCCAGCAAGCCATATTAGTGGAGCGAAGAGCCTTCACCCACCTGCGCTTGCCCCACTCGGTTTCCACCACATATAATATGGCGACAAGCGCCACACCCATGGCAGTACCCACGGGAAAGGCAAATGCTTGATATATTGCGAGCCACATTGCAGTCATAGATAACAAATACTATTAGACGTTTTAAGAATTCGCCGACAAAAATACAAATATTTTTTTGAGTATGCAAATTTATTGTGTATTTCTTAAATAAAAAATGACCTTGGCTCTGATGAACCAAGGTCTTCGTTTGTGGGCGCTGAGGGATTCGAACCCCCGACCCTCTGCTTGTAAGGCAGACGCTCTGAACCAACTGAGCTAAGCGCCCTATCGCTTGTTTGCGGGTGCAAAGGTACAACAAAAATTTGAACCCACCAAATATTCAAGCGATTTTTAACTGGATTTAACAATATTACTTGATTATCTGCTCCAATCCACTTACATTCTTGCGAATTTCGGCATCGGAGAGTGCATAATTCTGCAAGTCACCGCAGATGAATCGGTCGTAAGAAGGCATATCGATAAGTCCATGACCTGAGAGGTTGAAGAGAATTGTCTTCTGCTCACCGCTCTCCTTGCATCTCTTCGCCTCGCGGATGGTGGCGGCAATGGCGTGACAACTCTCGGGGGCAGGAATGATACCCTCAGAGCGTGCGAAGATGATTCCGGCTTCGAATGTCTCCAACTGCGGGATGTCAACACCGTGCATCATCTTGTCGCGGATGAGTTGGCTGACGATACTTCCTGCACCATGATAACGCAAACCGCCAGCATGGATATTGGCGGGCTTGAAGTCATGACCCAAGGTGAACATTGGAATGAGCGGGGTGTATCCTGCCTCGTCGCCAAAGTCATACTGGAAGACACCACGTGTGAGCTTAGGACAACTTGCCGGTTCGGCAGCGATAAACTCAGTGGTCTTGCCATCAAGAATGTTATGGCGCATAAAGGGGAATGCCAAACCGCCAAAGTTACTGCCACCGCCGAAGCAGGCAATCACCATGTCGGGATATTCGCCAGCCATCTCCATCTGCTTCTCGGCCTCAAGACCGATGATTGTCTGATGGAGGGTTACGTGACTGAGCACCGAACCGAGTGTGTATTTGCAATGCGGAGTGGTAGTGGCGAGTTCGACAGCCTCGGAGATAGCCGTACCGAGCGATCCGGGATGCGTGGGATCTACGGTGAGAATATTCTTTCCGGCACGCGTTGACATAGAAGGAGAACCTGTCACGGCAGCACCGAATGTACGCATGATAGACGAGCGATAGGGTTTCTGCTCCATCGTGATCTTAACCTGATATACAGCTGCCTCAAGACCGAATATCTTGGCGGCGTATGAGAGGGCGGCACCCCACTGACCAGCACCTGTCTCGGTGGTGACGTTGGTTGTTCCCTCCTGCTTACAGTAGTAGCACTGGGGAATAGCCGAATTGATCTTATGACTTCCGAGGGGATTGACACTCTCGTTTTTGAAATAGATATGCGCCGGAGTGTCGAGAGCTTCCTCAAGACCATAGGCACGCACAAGAGGAGTGGAGCGATAGAACTTATACTTTTCCCTCACTTCCTCGGGTATGTCGATCCATGCGTGCTCCATGTCGAGCTCCTGCTTGGCACATTCAGATGCGAAGATATGACTGAGGTCGTCTGCGGTGAGAGCCTCGTGAGTTGCGGGGTTAAGCGGTGGCAACGGTTTGTTGACCATATCGGCCTGAATATTATACCACTGCTCGGGAATCTGGTTTTCATCCAGAATAAATTTCTTTTGTCTTGACATATATTTATTAATTTTAGTTGACATATTGTTTCAAAATCGGCTGCAAATATAACACTTTTTCTTCTTAATACAAAATAAATCGCAAATTATTTTGCCATGTCTGCAAAAATACGTATCTTTGTGGCGAAAATAACATATATATTATGGATATAACCGAAAGATTTTTAAACTACACTAAGTTTGACACCCAGTCGGCAGAGGACAGTGAGACCGTCCCCAGTACCGACAAACAACTCGTTTTTGCCGAGTATCTTAAGAAGGAACTCGTGCGCGAGGGATTCGATGATGTAAAGCTCGACGACAAGGGCTATCTCTATGCCACACTGAAATCCAACATGGGTAAGCAGAAAGTGCCTACCATCGGATTCATCAGTCATTATGACACAAGTCCCGACTGCTCGGGAGCCAACATCAAGGCTCATATTGTGAACAATTACGACGGTAGTGACATACTCCTCTCGGAGGGTATCGTGTCATCACCGAAGAAGTTTCCCGAACTGCTCAACCACATCGGCGAGGACCTTATCGTCACCGATGGACACACTCTGCTCGGTGCCGACGACAAAGCTGGTATTGCCGAGATAATACAGGCAATGTGCTATCTGCGCGACCACAAAGAAATTAAGCATGGCGACATCCGCGTGGGATTCAACCCCGACGAGGAAATCGGAATGGGAGCCCACCACTTCGACGTGGAGCGATTCGGATGTGAATGGGCATACACCATGGATGGTGGCGACCTGGGAGAGTTGGAATACGAGAACTTCAACGCTGCCGGTGCGAAGGTCACTATCCACGGAGTGAGTGTGCACCCGGGATATGCCAAGGGTAAGATGATCAACGCCAACCGCCTGGCAGTGGAACTGGCTTCGATGCTCCCTGCCGACGAAACTCCCGAAACAACAGAGGGATACGAGGGATTCTTCCATTTGCTTGGTATGAACACCAATACCGAGAAGGCTCAGCTCACCTACATCATCCGCGACCACGACCGCGACAAGTTTGAGGCGCGCAAGCGACTGATGGCAGAGTGTGCCAAGAAGATGAACGAGAAATACGGTGAGGGTACGGTGGATTGCGAGATCAAGGACCAGTACTATAACATGAAGGAGAAGATAGAGCCCAACATGCATGTCATCGACATCGTACTAAAGGCGATGCAGGAATGTGGCGTCCGCCCGAAGGTGCAACCGATACGTGGCGGTACCGACGGTGCCCAACTGAGTTTCAAGGGTCTTCCCTGCCCCAACATCTTTGCCGGAGGTGTCAACTTCCACGGACCTTACGAATTCGTAAGCATCCAGTCGATGGAAAAGGCAATGAACGTTATCATCAAGATATGCGAGATAACGGCAGGATTTAATGATTAATTAGGAATGAGGAATTAGGAATGAGGAATTGGCTGCGCATGGACATTTCATTCCTCATTCCTCATTCCTAATTCCTAATTGTTCCCCTCAAGGTCC
>CALZMK010000244.1 GCA_945788545.1 uncultured Prevotella sp. | reverse complement strand
TTTTTTATTAAGAATTAAGAATTAAGAATTAAGAAAAATACCAAGTAATACGTATAATGCGTAAAAACTAATTCTCTTAATTTTTAATTCTTAACTCTTAACTATTAATTTTTTAATTCTTAATGTTTAATTCTTAATTACTCAGCGACCTCTTCAGCGGCGGGAGCAGCAGGAGCATCCTTGCGGGCCTTGCGAGCACCACGCTTTGCCTTACCCTCAGCAGCCTCTTCGCTCTGAGCCTCAGCAGCCTTCTCGTCGGCCTTCTCAGCCTTGCGCTCTTCAAGTCCCTCTGCGATGGCACCGCAGCAAGCATTGAGGATTACCTCTACGCTGTCCTTAGCGTCGTCGTTGGCGGGGATTGCGAAATCTACGTCGTTGGGGTTAGAGTTGGTGTCAACGATACCGAATACAGGAATACCCAGGCGCTTAGCCTCCTTAACGGCGATAGTCTCCTTGCAGATGTCGATTACGAAAAGTGCAGAAGGCAGACGTGTAAGGTCAGAGATAGAACCGAGGTTCTTCTCGAGTTTGGCACGCTGACGTGTAATCTGCAGCAACTCACGCTTAGAGAGGTTAGAGTATGTACCATCGTTCATCAGCTTGTCGATGTTCGCCATTTTCTTCACAGCCTTACGGATT
The DNA here is from genome assembly GCA_945788545.1 of uncultured Prevotella sp. The sequence goes on along the minus strand of CALZMK010000244.1, from coordinate 3,309 downwards.
GTCGGGAAGTTGGTGAGCATACCGCCCGGCCAACGCTCGATAACGTATGGCATGTTGACGCTAGTAGCCTTCTCGGCAACAACGTCCTTAGTCTGTTTTTTAGTAGCGACGAACAGGATCTTCTTGCCAGACTTGGCAATCTGCTTGAGAGCCTCTGCAGCCTCGTCAATCTTGACTACAGTCTTGTGGAGGTCGATGATGTGAATACCGTTACGCTCTGTATAAATGTATGGAGCCATTGCTGGGTTCCACTTGCGGCGGAGGTGGCCAAAGTGGCAGCCAGCCTGCAGCAGCATATCAAAATTTGTTCTTGACATTGTCTTTAAATGCTTTAATGATGTTGTTTACTTTCTTTTTAATTCTTTTTGTTAGAATCAACCGACGGGTAGTCCTCTCCCGATTATTTCGAGGAGTCGCGCCAGTTTAGATGCTAAACAAGATAGCGTATTAACGCTTACTGAACTGGAAGCGACGGCGAGCCTTGGGCTGACCTGGCTTCTTACGCTCAACGGCACGAGAGTCGCGTGTGAGGAATCCCTTGTCCTTGAGAGCCTTCTTGTCTTCTGCGTTAATCTTTACCAAGGCACGGGCGATAGCGAGGCGGAGAGCTTGGCTCTGACCAGTGAAACCGCCACCGTCGAGATTGGCCTTGATGTCATACTTCTCTACAACGTCGAGCTGAAGCAGAGGCTGCTTTACGACGTACTGGAGAATAGCTGACGGGAAAAATTCTGTGATATCTCTTTTATTGATCGTGATCTTGCCAGTTCCTTCGCTGACATATACGCGTGCTACAGCACTCTTGCGGCGACCAATTGCGTTAATTACTTCCATTCTACCTTAATTATTTATACTGGTTAATATCTATTGTCTTTGGCTTCTGAGCCTCGTGCTTGTGCTCAGTTCCCTCATATACGTAGAGGTTGTTCAGCAGGCTGCGTCCGAGCGGGCCCTTGGGGAGCATACCCTTTACAGCATGGCGGATAATCTTATCTACACCACCCTCACGCTTGCGAAGCTCTGCGGGAGTGTTGAAACGCTGTCCACCAGGATAACCGGTATAACGAGTGTAAACCTTATCTGTCTCCTTCTTGCCGGTGAATACGACCTTAGAGGCATTGATAATGATTACATTGTCTCCACAATCTACGTGCGGAGTGAAAGTTGGCTTGTACTTTCCGCGGATGAGCTTGGCTACCTTTGAGCAGAGACGACCAACAACCTGGTCTGTAGCATCGATTACTACCCACTCCTTCTTAGCTGTCTCCTTGTTAACGGAAATAGTCTTGTAACTTAAAGTGTTCATTTTAAAATTTTAAATTTTACTACTAAAAAACATTATTCTTTATTGTTCTGACAGATGATTCACTAACCGTCGTGTCTGGCCAAAGGCACAACTATTAACACACCTTGTCAAGGGGGCTCTAAGTCTTCCCCCAGCTAATCGGACTGCAAAGGTACGAAGAAATTAGGAATTAGGAATTAGGAATCAGGAATTAAAACTAATATTTATAGTATTTTAACTGATTTTTTAATTCGTTATGCGAATAATTTGCGTTTGATCGTATCCTAAGCCATAAAGAAAGTGATATTGAAGGAGTCGGGATTGACTGCCCTCAATGCTTATTCCATCGTTGTTGAGCGAATAGACGGTGGAGCAACGTGAGCACTTTACATTCTTGCCGTTGTCTGTCCAATGCAAGGGATAATTTGTACCGCCTGCACTCTCGAGACAAGCCGGACACATACCGTCATAGGCACGCAGACCGTTGAGCGTGGTACATCCGATGATGAGTCGGCCTCCGGCTCCCATATCCGTATATGAGAGGCGGTTGTTCTCCACCTCATTGGTTAGTCGCAACGGTGAGTCGGCATCGCCGGTATTGGGCGTACAATAGATGGTGTTAATGCCATTGACTCTCTTCACCTCTACTGAGACGAAGAATCCGGGGTTGGTCTCGTTCACCTTGGAGAGTGAGCTCTCGGGATGGTGCTGTGGATAGAATATAAAGTTGCACGGATAATGACTGTTGTACTGCTGCTCGGCATCGCATGCCGACAACAGCAATACAACCATAATCATAAAAAAACGAATAATATCCTTATACATTATTATATATATAACTTATCACCTCAACAATGCCTTCTCGGCTTCCTCCATTCGCTCGAAATGGAAATCGGAGAGGATGGAATTGAAGAGTTGTTGAATCTCGTCGTTCATGAGATTTCCAATACTGCCCTCATGAGTGTGATGGATATTCTTGTCGGGCACGAAATTGCCAGCCTCGATATCCAAGCCCACCTTCTTGTAGGCATCTCGGAACGGCATTCCGTTGGCGGCAAGGCGGTTGACTTCCTCTACTGAGAACATCGGGTCGTACATTGGATTATCGAGAATATGCTCGTTCACCTCTATCTTGTTGATGATATAGGCAGCCATCTGCAGACAGTCCTTGAGGTCGTCGAACGCCGGTAGGAACACCTCCTTGATAATCTGAAGGTCGCGAAAATATCCCACTGGCAGGTTGTTCATTATCAATGTCACCTGCTGAGGCAGCGCCTGGAGTTTGTTGCTCTTGGCTCGGATGAGTTCGAAAACATCAGGATTCTTCTTGTGAGGCATGATCGACGAACCAGTGGTGCACTCCTTTGGCAGTTTGACAAACGAGAAGTTCTGACTGTTGAACATACATGCGTCAAATGCCATCTTAGCGAGTGTTCCGGCAATGGTGGCAATGGCAAAACCTACGTTGCGCTCCATCTTGCCGCGCCCCATCTGTGCATACACCACATTATAATCCATTGAGTCGAAACCCAACAGACGGGTGGTCATTGTGCGGTTGAGGGGGAACGACGAACCATACCCCGCCGCCGAACCCAGAGGATTGCGGTTGGTCATCCTATATGCTGCCTGAAGGAAGAGCAGGTCGTCGGCAAGACTCTCAGCATAGGCGCCAAACCACAAGCCAAACGAACTGGGCATTGCCACCTGCATATGGGTATAGCCTGGCATAAGAATATTCTTATATTGCTCGCTCTTGGCAATGAGTTCGTCGAATAGACTCTTCACCTCGTCGGCTATCTCCTTAAGCTGATGACGAGTGAACAGTTTCAGATCGACAAGCACCTGGTCGTTGCGCGAACGTCCGCTATGAATCTTCTTTCCCATGTCGCCCAACTTACGTGTTAGCAACATTTCCACCTGAGAGTGTACGTCCTCTACATCATCCTCAATGACAAACTCTCCTTTCTCACATGCCTTGTAGATATTCTTCAGTTCGGCAAGCAGTTGTGTGAGTTCGTCTTTCT
>CALZMK010000243.1 GCA_945788545.1 uncultured Prevotella sp. | reverse complement strand
TGTGGGTGATGTGCCTCTTCTATCCTTTCGTGGATATGGTGTGCTCATTAGTGGAATATAATCCTAACGACCATAGTCTTAGCCAGGCTCAGCTTGCCGCCCGACTGCCTATCATCCTCGCGGCTTTCCACACTTGCTTTAATGTTACCAATACCTTTGTGTTGATATGGTTTATTCCACAGATCGAGAAACTCGTCTGCTGGATTATCAAACCCAAGACCACTGAGGCTGAGGAGGAATTCCGACTTACTTATATTGGTGGCAATACCATCATGAAGACTCCAGAGCTTTCGGTGCTCGAGGCTCAGAAGGAAATACAGATTTTTGCAGAGCGCATACAGAGGATGTTCTCTATGGTTAGGGAACTGCTTGGAGTGACTGATGATTCGGCATTCAACAAACTATTCTCGCGTATCGAGAAATACGAAAGTATCACCGACAATATGGAAATCGAAATCGCCAAGTATCTCGACGGGGTCAGCGATGCCCATCTATCTGATGATACAAAGGCGAAGATACGTGCCATGCTGCGCGAAATATCTGAATTGGAGAGTATCGGAGACAGTTGCTACAATATCGCTCGCACAATGAACCGCAAGATGAGCGGAAAGGAGGACTTCACCGAGAAGCAGTATGAACACATCCATCAGATGTTCGAACTCACCGACGACAGTCTTTCTCAGATGAATGTGCTTCTGCTCGGTCGAAAGGACAACTTCGACGTAAACCGCTCATTCAATATCGAAAACGAGATTAACAATTATCGCAATCAGTTGCGCAACCAGAACATAAATGCCGTCAACGACCACGAGTATTCGTATGCCATCGGAACAATGTATATGGATATCGTGGGCGAATGTGAAAAATTGGGTGACTACGTCATCAACGTGATTGAGGCAAGAATGGGAGTTAGGCAGGCTCACTAAGCCTGCTGTTGCTTCACTCCCATGCGAGCTTCAACTACATTTATCACATAGTCGCCAAGCTTCTCGCATTCCTGGATAATGTCCATATACATCGTGCCTATGGCATAGGTGTAGAGATGGTTGTTCACATCGTTGATGTTTTGGCTTCTGAGTTGGTTTCTGTAGTTATTTATTTCGTTCTCTATATTGAAAGAACGATTCACGTCGGTGTCCGACTTGTGACCGATGAGGGTGCTAATCATATGGTTGAGTGCCTCATCCGTGAGCTCCATCATCTGATGGATATGCTCGTATTGCTGGCGGATAAAGTCTTCCTTGCCATTCATACGGCGATTAATGGTACGTGCTATGTTGTAGCAGCTGTCTCCAATGCTTTCCAGTTCGGAGATTTCGCGCAGCATGGCACGTATTTTTGCTTTCGTGTCGTCGGATAGATGGGCATTGCTCACGTTGTCGAGATATTTGGCTATCTCAATCTCCATATTGTCGGATATGCCTTCATATTTCTCTATGCGAGAAAACAGTTTGACAAACTTGTCCTGGTCGGTCTCGACGAGCAATTCTCTTACCATCGAGAACATCCTTTGTATCCTTTCGGCAAAGGAGTGAATCTCCTTTTGTGCCTCCAATACGGATATCTCCGGGGTCTTCATGATACCCGACTGTATAAATCTCAATCGGAAATCATCCTCGTCAACATTCTTCTTTGGTTTGATAACCTTGCATACCAGTGATTCTATTTGAGGAATAAACCATACGAGGATAGTAGTGTTGGCGAGGTTGAAAGTGGTATGGAAGGCTGCCAATACAAACGACAGTTTTGCTGCATTGCCAATAAATCCCGGGTCGGTCTTCTGCATCTCGGCATCATAGCCCACAAAACCACATACAAGATCTATGAAGGGGCGGAATACACACAATATCCACAATACTCCAAATATATTGAAAAACATGTGGGCAAGGGCGGCGCGACGGGCTTGGGTGTTTGCGGTTAATGCTGCAATATTGGATGTCACTGTGGTTCCGATGTTCTCGCCCATGACAAGGGCAATGCCTTGATAGATAGGCAGTACGCCAGTGGAGCAGAGAATCATCGTAATGGCCATCACTGCTGCCGACGACTGAACGCACATTGTCAGTACACTGCCGATGACGAGGAAGGTGATGGTGGTGAGAAAACTATGCGGGTCGAAGCTTGCGAAGAAGTCAAGTACAGGCTGGTTATGAGCAAGGTCCATGTCTATGCCTGTCTGACGTAGTGTTCCCAAACCGAGGAACATGAATGAAATACCAAAGATGAAATCACCGAATATCTTCCGTTTTTTGCTATATATCAGGATTATCGCCATAAAGAAGGCAGGCCATACGAAATCGGTGATATTAAAAGAGAAGCCGGCACTCATAATCCATGCCGTCAGAGTCGTTCCGATGTTGGCTCCCATAATCACCGATATAGCTTGAGCCAGGCTGAGTAGTCCGGCGTTAACGAATGACACGGTCATCACCGTGGTAGCTGTTGATGATTGCACCGCCGCAGTGATAAGAGCACCCGAGAGTATGCCCGTAAAGCGGTTTGTTGTCATCGTTCCCAACACATGGCGAAGCTGAGGACCTGCCATCTTCTGTAAACTGTCGCTCATCGATTTCATACCGAACATCAATAGAGCAAGGGCTCCAACAAGCCTAAAGAATATCCAAACTGACATAATGTGATATATTTGTGCTTATAAAATTCTTTTGACCGATTGTAACAAAATTGCAATATCTGTTACAAACCGCTTGCAAAAGTAATACAAATATCTCACATTCTTTGTATTTTTGCTAAAATTAACTAAAAATATTATTTGATTATCAGTGTTGTCAGTTTCTCGGGTGCGAATATTTCCTTTGCCACCTGTTGGATATTGTCGGCGGTAAGTGTATCAATCCGCTTGAACAAATCAGTTATGTCTTTTTCCCAACCATAATGCAGAAAACTCTTGCCAAAGTCGAGGGCAAAGCTCTCGCGGTTGTCACAGGCTACGCCCAACTGCCCTTTTATCTGCCTCTTGGCTGCGTTGAGTTGTGCCGTGGTGAGAGGTTTGTCCATAACCCTCTGCAGTTCTTTGTTCACGAGTCGCAGGCAACGCTTCACGTCGTGTGGGTCGCAACCGAAGTAGGTGCACCACACTCCAGTGTCGCTATAGCTCACCATTGTGCTCTCTACGGTATATACCAGTCCGTTGCGCTCCCTGAGCGATAGATTCAATCGGGCGTTCATTCCCGGTCCTCCTAATATATTATTTAATAGGTATAAGGCAATGCGTCTTTCGTCGTGCACACTGTATGCCCTGTTGCCTATCATCACATGGGCTTGGTGGGTGCCCTTGTCAATACATCTCGTAAGAGGGGTATAGGCGGGCAAGGGAGCCACAATATCGGCATCTCCGATTATTGGTTTCTGTTCACCGAATCCTTTTGTTGCCTTTTTCAGCATTGTCACCAAATGATTGAAGTTGATGTCGCCATAGGCAAAGAACACGGCATTGCGTGGCTTATAGAATCGTTGCGTAAATGCCTTTGCGGTCTCACTCTTGTATGTGCGCAGTTGTTCGGCATCACCCAAAATGTTATGCCCGAGCGGATGCCTCTCGAAGATAATGTTCTCAAAAAGGTCGTATATCAGTTCGGCAGGCGAGTCGTTGTAGCTCTCTATCTCGTCGCATATCACTTCAATCTCCTTGTCAATCTCAGTCTGCGGATATTGGCTATGGAAGACGATATCCGAGAGCAAATCCACTGCCTTGGGGAAATGCTCCTTGAGGATGGCGGCATAATAAACGGTGTCCTCCTTGTTGGTGAAGGCATTCAGTTCGCCTCCCAATGTCTCCAAACAGTTGATGATGGTAAGGGCGCGACGGCGTTCTGTGCCCTTAAAAGTAGTGTGCTCGCAGAAATGGGCAACACCCTCCTCGCCAGGCAGTTCATTGCGCGTTCCGGCATTGATGCCGAAACCGCAATATACTACCTGCGACGTGGACGGAAGATGTATTATCCTCA
>CALZMK010000242.1 GCA_945788545.1 uncultured Prevotella sp. | reverse complement strand
TCGGTATATGTCTCGGTATGCAGATGATGGTGATTGAGTTTGCACGCAACGTCCTCGGATATGCAGACGCCAACAGTCGCGAGATGGACGAAAAGACTCCTCACAACGTGATCGACATCATGGAGGAGCAGAAGGACATCACCAACATGGGCGGAACAATGCGCCTCGGTGCATACGAATGTACATTGCGCCAGGGTTCACGCGTGCTCGACATCTACAAGCAGGAGCACATCCAGGAGCGCCACCGCCACCGCTATGAGTTCAACAGCTCATTCATAACCGAATTCGAGCGCAACGGTATGCAGTGCGTGGGGCGCAATCCCGAGAGCGACCTTGTTGAGATTGTGGAGATACCTGGATTAAAATGGTTTATCGGAACACAGTTCCATCCCGAATACCAGAGCACGGTGCTCCACCCGCATCCTCTGTTCCTGGATTTCATAAAAACGGCAATTAAAAACAAAAAAGAATAGATTAAAAAGAAATGAACAAGAACACCATCATCGGTTTCGTCCTAATGGCAGCCGTACTTTTCGGCTATTCGTGGTACGTGCAACCATCCGAGGAGGAAATCGCTGCCCAGCGCAAGCAGGATTCCATAGAGAACGCTTTGCGACAGAAGGCTGAAATCGCACAGAAGAACGAAATGAAAGCCAAGAAAGAACAGGCCATTGCTGCCGCCAAGGGCGACACAACGGCTCTCTTCTACAAGGCTCTCAATGGCAAGAACGAGCAGCTCACGCTGAAGAACAGCAAACTGCAACTCACAGTCAACTCCCACGGAGGATATGTCTCGGGAGCCAAAATCATGGGCTTCAAGGACATCAAGGGCGACAATGACCTCACCCTCTTCTCCGGCAACGAGCAGAAACTCAACTTCATGCTCGCAGGAAAACAGACCAACATCGTGACTGCCGAACTCTTCTTCACTCCTTCCAATCACACCGACTCTACCCTCACCCTCACGGCTGAGGCATCTAATGGTGGACAAATCGTGATCAACTACCGTTTGGGACAGAACTATCTTGTCAACATGCAGGTGCAGGCCAAGGGACTCGACGGAATCTTCGCGCCCAACTATCGCCAAATGGACATCGAATGGGAGGGCCTCTGCCGCCAGCAGGAGAAGGGTTTCACCTTCGAAAACCGCTATGCCACTCTCACATATAAGGAGAAGGACGACGACTCCGATTATGTGAACGAGACCGAAAAGGTGATTGACGAACCGATGGAGTTTGCCATCGACTGGCTCGCATTCAAGGACCAGTTCTTCAGCTCAGTACTTATCCCCAAGGGCGACATTGCCCCCAACTCACAGCTTTCGAGCATTCCCCAGGAAAAGGGTTCAGGCTATCTCAAGCAGTATATCGCCAAGTTCAAGACCGACTTCGACCCCACAGGCTCAGTTCCCACCGAATTTGAGATGTACTTCGGTCCCAACGACTTCCAGGTGCTGAAGGATGTTGACGACGAGTGTTCGTTTGACAAGGACCTCGACATGCAGCAGCTCGTATATCTCGGATGGCCTATTGTGCGCCTCATCAACCGATGGTTTACCATCTACGTATTCGACTGGCTCACCCAGTGGGGCTTCAACATGGGTATCGTCCTGATTCTTATCACTATGCTCCTCAAGGCCATCACCTATCCTCTGGTGAAGAAGAGCTACATGAGTTCGGCAAAGATGCGCGTGCTCAAACCGAAACTCGACGAGGCTACCAAGCAATACGACAAACCCGAGGATGCCATGATGAAGCAGCAGGCTATGATGCAGCTCTACTCACAGTATGGCGTCAGTCCTCTCGGCGGTTGTCTGCCCATGCTTATCCAGATGCCTATCTGGATTGCCATGTTCAACTTTGTGCCCAATGCCATCCAGCTCCGTGGCGAGAGTTTCCTTTGGATTAGCGACCTCTCCACCTACGACCCGATTATCGAATGGGGCACCAATATTTGGCTCATAGGCGACCACCTCAGTCTCACCTGTATCTTGTTCTGCGTGGCAAACATCCTCTACTCAATGATGAGCATGCGCCAGCAGAAAGACCAAATGGTGGGTCAGCAGGCCGAACAGATGAAGATGATGCAGTGGATGATGTATCTCATGCCTGTGATGTTCTTCTTCATGTTCAACGACTATGCCGCCGGTCTTAATTTCTACTACTTCATCTCGCTCTTCTTCAGCGCAGCCATCATGTGGGTACTCCGCAAGACTACCAACGACGCCAAGCTTCTTGCCATCCTTGAGGCAAAGTACAAGGAGAACAAGAACAATCCCAAGAAGCAGCAGAGCGGTATGGCTGCACGTCTCGCCGCAATGCAGAAGCAGGCAGAGGAGATGCGCAAGTTGCGCGAACAGCAAAAGAGATGATTGATTATTGATGATTGATTAATGATTATTGATTACTGATAATTGATTATGAAGAATATTATGTTAAACCTTGCCATGGCGGTGATGATGCTCGCCGCCACTGGCACTTCCCAAGCACAGGACAACGTGAACATCGGCAAGAGCAATATCCGACTTCAGAGTGACCTCATGACTCCCGAGGCTCTTTGGGCTATGGGACGCATTGGTGGTGTCGAGGCTTCGCCCGACGGCAAGATGGTGGTGTTCCAGGTGGGCTACTACAGTGTCAAGGCCAACAAGGGACACCAGGTCATCTGTGTGATGAATGCCGACGGCTCCAATCGCCGGCAGATCACCACCTCATCCAAGAACGAGACCGACCCCGCATGGATAGAAGGCGGCAAGCGTATTGCCTTCATCAGCGGTCAGCAGTTGTGGAGCATGAATGCCGACGGCACCGACCGCCGACAGCTCACCCACGACAAGACGGGCATTGAGGGCTTTAAGTTCTCGCCCGACGGAACAAAAGTCATCCTCATCAAGTCGCAGGCATTCAATGAGATTATCAAGAAGAATCCTTCCGACCTGCCCAAGGCAACCGGTCGCGTGGTTACCGACCTGATGTATCGCCACTGGGACCACTACGTTGAGTCAATCCAGCACCCCTGGCTTGCCGACGTCACTGCCGACGGTATCACCGAGGGATATGACATCCTAAATGGCGAACCGTTTGAATGTCCCATGGAACCATTCGGCGGCATCGAACAGTTGGCATGGAGCACCGACTCCAAGTCTATCGCCTACACATGTCGCAAGAAGACCGGACTCAACTATGCCATCTCCACCGACTCCGACATATATTTATATAATATAGGTACGCGCGATACCCGCAATCTCTGCAAGCCTGCCGACTACAAGGCTCCCGCTGTCGATGCCACCCACACTATGAAGGACCAGACAGTGAATGCCGAGGAGAATCTGAAGAACAACCCCGGCTACGACCAGAACCCACAGTTCTCGCCCGATGGACGATATGTGGCTTGGCAGAGTATGGCCCGCGATGGATATGAAGCCGACCTCAACCGCCTTTGCGTGTATAACCTTGCCACTGGCGAGAAATCCTATGTCAGCACCTCCTTCGACTCCAACGTGGATGCCTTCTGCTGGAATCCCGACTCCAAGAGTCTGTCGTTCATCGGTGTATGGCATGGATGTATCAATCTCTATCAGGTGAATCTCAAGGGCGAACTTCGCCAACTTACCGACGACGAGGCCGACTTCGGTAGCGTCCAGCTTGCCAACAACGGCAATCGCCTCCTCGCCACACGTCAGAGTATCTCCGCTCCCACCGACATCTATATGATTACTCCTGGCAAGGACATCAAGAAGACCAAGGTGGAGCAGATTAGTCGCGAGAACGAGCATATCCTCTCCCAGCTCTCTCTCGGCAAGGTGGAGAAGAGATGGGTAAAGACCACAGATGGCAAGGACATGCTCACATGGGTTATCCTTCCCTCCAACTTCGACCCCACAAAGAAATATCCCACCCTACTCTTCTGCGAGGGTGGTCCGCAGAGTCCCGTCAGCCAGTTCTGGAGCTACCGCTGGAACTTCCAGATTATGGCGGCCAAC
>CALZMK010000241.1 GCA_945788545.1 uncultured Prevotella sp. | reverse complement strand
CAAAATGCGGAGTGACTATTTCATCAGAGGCACGAAACATTGTGCATTGGCGTGCAGTGGATAATGAAGGCAAGGTCATTGACGAGCAGAAGTTTTGAACCCTATGGATAGAACCTCAACGTCTTAGGCTATTACCTAAACAATCGTCTCCGTAACTCTTTCTGAAAGTCCGCAAGGACATCTTAGGGTCACGGAGACAATGGTCATGCATGTAGGTGGTGTTTACGCGTCAGTCGGCGAATCCAAAGCCAATAGCCCGTAAGGGGCAACGTGGCACCTACAAGGGCTGCTAAGAAGTTGAGCACTCGGGTGATTATTCCTCCCCAACTGCCGGTGTGCACCATATACACACCACTTCTCACTTTGGTGTCTTTTCCCACAGCAGAATACAATTGCACATCGGTTATCTCACCGCTTCTTCTTTCATACGAATACTTGTCGGTGGCTCTCATGCTCAGGCGCCCTTCAGGCACTACCTCTGCCACTTCAGACTTTAGGGTTACCTGCTGATATCCGGGATTCTTCAATGCGACCTCTTTCAACACATCGTCCCAATGGCGATAGGGTGAGCGACGATGGAATCCGAAATCACCACCATCGTGATTGCCGCCGCCGTGATAGCCATGTCCCTCGCCGCCGCTGTGATAGCCGTGTCCTTCGCCGCCGCCATGACGACCTTCTCCTCGCTGTCTCTCTCCGCCTCGGCTGTTGTCACCTTTTTCACCGCCTCTTTGTCCTTCTTTGGAAGCACCGTTTCCATGTGCTCCACCTTTTTCCGACGACTCAACACCGAAACAGGCATAGAAACCGGTGCGATACCACGAGAACGACCATGTCAATCCCGTAAGTGCCATAGCGAGCAGGAAGATGGTGGCATATATTCCTCCAGCCACGTGGAGGTCGTGCCAGAATCGTCCCCAACCTTTAGTCACGTGGATGGCAAGACTTGCCTTCAACGGTTTGTTGCGGTTGGTAAGCCACATCAGTATTCCTGTTAAAAGGATGAATACGAGTACGAGGGTGCATATACCTGTAAGCAGTTTTCCCACACCCGACGATGAGCCCAAAAGCCAGCGGTGCAGGTGGAACATGGTGTCGAAGAATGGCAGACGTTCCGAACGTCCGGTCACCTCTCCTGTATATTGATTGACATAGATGGAGGCGCGACGGGGTTTGGAGAGACTCACCTGATAAGTGCGGGTGCTGTCGGCAAAGACAGTCACACCCGAGATACTTACAGAGTCGGGCAGTGTCTCTTCCACTTTCTCCATCAGTTGCTGCATAGGGATAGGTTCTCCCTTTGCCTCTTTCACGAAATACAGTTCGGGCTTTATAGCCTCCGTAATCTCCTTCTCGAATACGAGCATAGCACCCGAGAAGCACACCAATGTGATTATGATGCCCGTAGGCACCGATAACCACAAGTGTATTTTTCTTAATGCTTTTTTCATTTTTTTACTCCTTTATCTTTCCTACAGCCGTCACTGTGCTAACCTCAACGCTCAAACCCTTGGTGGCAGTGGCAGTGGCAGGGTCAATCTTATATATAGCTGGATAATCGTCGGATGTCATTACTGGCATATAAATATATCCACCCTCTACGTATGGCATCTTTCCGAAGTCGGTGATCTTGTCGGTTGCAGGCAGACCGCTGACGAATGTCAGTTTACCTGTATCACCATTGAACACTGCAAGTTCTGTTGCCACATATCCCGTCTCAGAGAACGGACGGTCATACATTCTCAGAAGGAAATAATTGCCTCCGGCATGCCAACAGCGCAGGAATGACTTGCCTCCACTCTGTGCCTCTATACTATAATAATAGTTGGGGTCGAAATCCGTTGCCCCCGCTTTGATGCGCACCACACCAGCGTCGAGCGTTGTCTGCTGACGCGGGTCGGTTACTGTCTTGGCATAACTTGGTGAGAACACATAGATATCACCGTTGTCGGCAGCCCATATCGACTGATAGTACTGCGAACGGTATCTGCCACATGCATAACTGATCTTGTCGGTCTTTATCAGTCGTTTGCCGTCAAACTGCTCATTATCAAAGATTGCCACCCAGCACTCATTGGGATATTGAGTGCCACTGAGTTCACCCTTGACGTATGAACCGCCACCCGAGCCGCCACTTTCCTGCTTCACAAGGTCCTCATTGCCCGGAAGGATATACTTTCCGCCATCAATGCCCGAACCATAGGCACTGAGACCCATACCGATGGCTGCACTATAGAGTTTGCCGCCGCTCTCGAGGAATCCCGACAGCATGGCATATTCACCATTGCCGAGGAAATTCTCCGACATAAAGTTGTCCTTTTTCTTTGAGTCGCTCTGTGTGGCAGTCTCGTTTTCCACATCAAGGTATGTCAAGAGGAACATCTTTGGCAGATTACCGTTGGCATCAGCATATTCTGAAAGTCCGTCGCCTGTGGAAGCCGAGAGGATATAGTCGCCAAACTTGCCGAATGATGTGAATCGTGTCACCTTGTATTCAGCCGAACGGGCTTTCATCTGTCCATCGCTGTTGAGCACGTATGAGCGTGTCGTACCGGCATTGCCCTGGTTGTAGGTGAGGGCATAGAGATACTTGTCGCCATAGAACACCCATTCCGTTGCGCCATCGTTCACCAATCCGTTGTTGATGGCCGAGACGCTGCCTTCAGTGAGGCTCTGCGATGTGAGCAACATATTGGCGGTCTGTTCGCCGTCGGGAAGTGATGTGGCAAGGGCGAATGCCTCTTTTCCCACTGTCACTCCTGGAGTGTCGGGATTGTCGGCGGGTATGTCCGCCACATTGTCATCACTGTCTGAACAAGCCGCAAGGCTTACCGCAATTAAGGCTGCGGGCACCATTTTCAAATAGTTTTTCATTGTTGTGTATATATTATTAATTTATATTTTAGAAATGCACCCTAACCTTACCGTAGAATGCCCTTCCCGCCTTTTGCAGCGAGAAGTTGTCGTAGAGCTTCTCGTTGGTGAAGTTGCGACATTCCAATGACACACTGTATCGTCCGCGCATCATACTGTAGGTCAATACCATATTGTGCGAGAACTGGTTGGGCACGACATAATCAGCCTTATTGGCACCGATGTGCGACGAATAGTATGTGAAGCTATGCAAATACTGGTTGTCGTATGTCAGGGCGAGAGTATTTCCTTTCTTCATGCAGTTGCGCCAATACAGGTTGATGTCTGAGTCGGCAAAGAGATATGGCAGGTTGGGCATACGTTCCTTGTAGTTGATATTTGCCGACGTAGAGCCCATTGATGTTTTCATGTTGTCGCATACGTTCATCTTGGTGAAATTGCCACCAATGCTCAACCATCGTCCGTGGGCATAACGCAATGAGAGGTTGAATCCCTTGGTAAGCACATTTCCGTAATTGATATATGATGCGGCATATTTTCCTCCGCTCAGGCTCATTATATTTCGCTGGATATAATCCTTGGTGTCGCGATATATCAGTCCACCCTCTATGTAGAACGTGTGCTTGTCTATACGTCGTGAATAACTGATGTTGAGGTTGACATTGTCACTTCGTTCCGGTTTGATACCGATGTCACCCGTCTCCAGGTCTTCATCACCAAACATCTCCTCGATGGTAGGCAGACGGCATGCCTTCTCGTAGGACAGTTTTGCCTGCAGCCCGTCGATAATAAACCATGTGGCAGCCGCTCCATATCCCCAGAAGTCAACGGTATGGCTTGTCTTGGTGTATGTATCGAGCGTTTCGGTGGTAGCCACTGGTCCTGCCACATAGAGGTTATAGTATTTTCCGAAAACCGACAGATTCCAGTTGTCGGCAGGAGTGAGTCGATATTGCAGTCCCGCTATGTTCTTACGTGTACGCTTGTCGATGGCGTCGGTGAGAGTCTCTGCGGTGAGCAGCGATGCGTTGCTTCGGCGGAAGTCGGTGAGCACGTTATTGAATGTGAAGAGATGAGCTTTGCCCAATTGGTAGTTGAGGGTGGCAGTGGCATT
>CALZMK010000240.1 GCA_945788545.1 uncultured Prevotella sp. | reverse complement strand
AAAGGTAGGAATTATTCTTCGAACTTGCAAAGATTGTGTTGAAAATATTGTTAAACAATCGATTTTGAAGCAATATTGACTTATTTTTCGTACATTTTAATAATAAAATCGCTTTATTTCCGTTTATATAATTAAATTAATTATGCATATCATATGGTACGAAATATAATTCTCTCACTATTATTTTGCCTGCCTTTATGCAGTCTGCAGGCACAGGAATTCACTCTCACCGGCAGGGTTGTTGATACAAATGACTCGCCTATCGAACTGGCATCTGTATCCTGTCTGGGTCAGGGCAAGGCTACAATGACCGACCTCAAGGGGCATTTTTCCATCACTCTTCACTCGGCCGACAGTGTGGCGGTAAAGTTTTCAATGATAGGCTATAAGTCGAAGACTCGCATTCTCCGTCGCCCAAGGGGCAAACAGACATTAAGGATAACGCTCTTCCCCATGGATGCCCTTAGCGAGGTTGTTGTTACTGAAAAGCGCCGTCAAACCACAGCCACCGAACAAATCGATGTCAAGAATCTCAAGAACAACCCCTCTGCATCGGGAAACGCTGTCGAGGAGCTTATCCAGCAACAGGCAGGAGTGAGCACCCACAATGAACTCTCGTCACAGTATAATGTGCGTGGAGGTAGTTTTGACGAGAACTCTGTATATATAAATAATGTGGAGATATATCGTCCTCTTCTTATCCGAAGCGGTCAGCAGGAGGGACTCAGCATCATCAATCCTGACATGGTGGAGTCTATTGGCTTCTCTTCAGGCGGATTCGAGGCCAAATATGGCGACAAGATGTCTTCGGCTCTCGACATCACATACCGCCGCCCCACCCGCTCCGAACTCTCGGCATCCATGTCCCTGCTTGGCGGTACGGCATTCGCTGCTGTAGGCAACAAGCGTCTGTCGATGAGTCATGCTGTGAGATACAAGACCAACCGCTACTTGCTTGGTTCGCTTGAGACCAAGGGTGAGTATCGCCCCAATTATCTCGACTACCAGACATTCATTAGTTATCGTCCCGACTCACTGTGGTCGATAGACTTCCTTGGCAATATATCCGAGAACCACTACAATTTCCGACCTTCCGACCGCGAGACCTCATTTGGAACAATGGAAGACGTGAAATCGTTTAAGGTGTATTTCGACGGACAGGAGAAGGATGTCTTCCGCACTTTCTTCGGCAGTCTTTCCATCAGTCGCCTGTTTGGTGCCAAGCATCAGACAAAGGTGTCGCTGCTCGGTTCGGCATTCTACAGCAAGGAACAGGAACGTTATGACATCCAGGGCCAGTATTGGCTTGATGACACACAGACAAGCGAGAACCTCGGAGTCGGAACCTATATGGAGCACGCCCGCAACTACCTCACGTCCAAGGTGGCGAGTGTCAAACTGATGGTCAACCACAAAGCACGCAAGCATGACATCGAGGGAGCCCTTACCATGAAATTTGAGGATATCAAAGAAAAGGCCTCGGAATATGAGATGCGCGACTCCAGCGGGTATTCCATCCCTCACAACCCCAATCGCCTGGATCTCATCTACACCTTGCGCTCCGAAAACCATATCAACTCCAATCGCATTGAGGGTTATTTGCAGGACACCTATCGTTTTGCCTCACATGGGGAGCGCCAGTCGTTTTTCACTCTCAACTACGGTGTTAGATTCAACCACTGGTCATTTTCAAAGGAGACCACAGTGTCTCCACGCGTATCCATAGCCATGGTGCCGTCATTCAATAATGACATCACATTCCGCTTCTCCACAGGATTGTATTATCAGGCCCCGTTCTTCAAGGAGATACGCGACACTGTCACCACCGACGGAGTCACTCGTGCCATACTCAATAACAAGATAAAGAGTCAGCAGTCAATACACTTCGTGGGTGCCTTCGACTATCGCTTCAAGATGAAGGACCGCCCCTATAAGTTCTCTGCCGAGGCATATTACAAACTCATGCACAACCTCATTCCTTATAATGTAAATAATGTGAAGATCACATACTATGGTGGCAACCAGTGCGACGGATATGCTACAGGTATTGATCTCAAACTATATGGAGAGTTTGTACCTGGCACCGACTCGTGGGTAACACTCTCACTGATGAGCACCAAGCAAAAGATGAATGGCAAATGGGTGCCAATGCCTACCGACCAGCGGTATGCCGTCAATGTTCACTTCACCGACTATTTCCCAGGAACAGAGAAATGGAAGATGACACTTCGCCTTGCCATTGCCGACGGTCTGCCATTCGGTGCTCCCCACAGTGGTTTGGAACATCAAAACTTCCGTGCTCCAGCCTATAAACGTGCCGACATTGGAATGAGTTATCGTCTCTATGAGCGTGGCAGTCGCAAGTCGGCTATCAAGAACGCATGGCTTGGCATTGATTGTCTCAACCTCTTCGGCATCAACAACGTCAACTCCTATTATTGGGTTACTGATGTCACCAACCAGCAATATGCTGTGCCCAACTACCTCACGGGACGTCAGGTGAACGTAAAGTTATCAGTGGCAATGTGATATAAAAAAAGGAGCCTTTCATTATGAAAGACTCCTTTTATTGAATCAACTTGCTTGTTGAAATTTACTTTACCTTCTCAACGATAGCCTTGAAAGCCTCAGGATTGTTGACTGCGAGGTCAGCAAGAACCTTACGGTTGATCTCGATACCAGCCTTGTTGAGTGCACCCATGAGAACAGAGTAGCTCATACCCTCGAGACGTGCGGCAGCGTTGATACGCTGAATCCACAATGCGCGGAAGTTGCGCTTCTTGTTACGACGGTCGCGATATGCATATGTGAGACCCTTCTCCCATGTGTTTTTGGCTACGGTCCAAACATTCTTGCGGGCACCATAGTAGCCGCGAGTAAGCTTCAAAATTCTCTTTCTCTTTGCTCTTGAAGCAACGTGATTAACTGATCTTGGCATAGTTTTCTTACTTTTAAAATGTTAGACAATAGTGATTAACGGAGGCACAACAGGTCGCGTACCTGCTTCATGTTACTTCTGTCCACGATAGTGTCGTGAACAAGATTACGCTTTTGCTTCTTTGTCTTCTTTGTCAGAATGTGACTGTGGTAAGCATGTGCTCTCTTAATCTTACCAGTACCGGTGAAGCGGAATCTCTTCTTCGCTCCGGAGTTTGTC
Organism: uncultured Prevotella sp.; assembly: GCA_945788545.1. The sequence goes on along the minus strand of CALZMK010000240.1, from coordinate 849 downwards.
TTTACTTTTGGCATTTTTTTAAATTTTAAATTAATTGTTATTTATTCTACAGTGGCAACGCATATACCGGGCGTTACGCACTTTTTCTTCTCGTTTCACTCGAAGATATTAAAATATTAAAGTATTAAAGAATTAAATTTCTTTTTTACTCTGATATATTTAATTTCTTCTTGGCATCCGCACTGATCTTGGCATTTGCGAACAAACCGCCATTTGCGGGTATCTCCACATTCGGCTCGTCAGCTGCCTGCTGAGACTTGCGTGCCTCCTTCTGCTCGGTGGCCTTTTTCTCGCGGTCCATAGCCTGTTGGCTCTTCTTTGCCACACCAGCCTTCTTGGGAGCGAGATAGAGGAACATCTTCTTGCCTTCGAGCGACGGCATGTGCTCCACCTTGCCATATTCCTCAAGATCGTTGGCAAAACGCAGCAACAGCACTTCACCTTGCTCCTTGAAGAGGATAGAACGTCCGCGGAAGAACACGTATGCTCTCACCTTGTTGCCGTCCTCAAGGAATTCCTTGGCGTGCTTGAGTTTGAACTGATAGTCGTGCTCATCGGTCTGAGGTCCGAATCTGATTTCCTTCACCTCCACCTTCACCTGCTTAGCCTTCATTTCCTTGGCACGCTTCTTCTGCTGATAGAGGAATTTAGAATAGTCAATAAGACGACATACAGGGGGATTGGCGTTGGGGGAAATTTCCACCAAGTCAACACCCTGGTCACGAGCCATATCCAATGCCTGACGGGTTGGAACTACTGTCGATCCGTTGTCACCTACGATACGGACCTCGCGAGATCGTATCTGTTCGTTGATACGATACTGGTTCTTTATATTGTCATTCTTCATTC
>CALZMK010000239.1 GCA_945788545.1 uncultured Prevotella sp. | reverse complement strand
ATCTTATAAGAAATGCGCCCAATGTAGGCAATAGGCGGCTGATTGTTGTCCCTTGAACCTTTCCTTTACTGCTGAAACCGCAACATCATATAAGGAAGAAAGGCTACGGCCTGATGGACGACCCCGCTGCCGACCTCGTGTTCACAATCAACAGCGACGGCACGCTGCAAGCCACGGGCAAACTCCAAGGCATGTACTCCACAATGTCGGCCTTCTACGTAGACCTGAGCAAAGCCGCCCTTTCGCCGGCAGAATAAAAGCACAAACGCAATAACATTATAAAACGAGGCTGCGCCGTAATTTGAGGATTACGGCGCAGCCTTTTTTGTGCGCAAAAGTGAATGACTGATGTTATACACGTGCTGCTGTAAGTAGGGGCGTATTGCATACGCCCGCCCCAGAACACCATTGATTCTGCGCCCGTTCAACTGCCATCTATACAGTCTCTTCCAGCCTCTGTTGCAAAGCTTTCTGAAGGTTCTCGGCAGGCTGCAGCCCCAATTTCTTGCGCATGTTCGCACGCTGGCTGTTGACGTTCGACTCGTTCTTGCCCAGCATACGGCAGATGTCGTACAGCTTCTTTCCTTGCAGAATCAGACGGCAGATTTCCCTCTCCGAGGGGGTCAGCTCGGGAAACTTCTGCGCGATGATCTCAAGGTCTGTATTACGGGTCTTCAGATATGCCTCCACATTGGCCACCAGATTGTGTTTCGACTTCGTGTCTAACTGTTCCAACAGCATCTGCGTGCCGTTGCAAGAATACTTCTCCGATGCCAGCGCAACAAACGCCTTTACCTCGTCCCTTTTCAGGCGGAGGATATGCAGGAGTTCCTTCTCGCCCTTCTTGTATTCCTCATTCTCGTGCTCCAGTTGGTCCATGCTGTTAGCCACCCCCACTCCGATGACACTCGAAAACAGAAAGACCAGTATGAAAACAATAATAAAGCTGTTCAGGATTTCATCGCCCGTAATCCACGCACAAAGGATATAGATGAAAAGGGTAGTAATGCCCAGCAGAACAGACACCTGCTTCATCATGCCTGCCGTAGCTACCAGCGCGTTCAGCGACAGCAACACCATGTTCGCCATAATCAGCATATCATAATACAGCGTTCCCTGGAAGGCACAATAAATCATTTCGACCGAGAGAATCGTCTGTCCGATGATGATGAAGGCAGCAAAACAAATGGTGATACTGATCTTGCGCCGATAGTACAACACCAAGAACGCCGCCGCGCTGAAGACAAGCAGCGTATGTGTATAGTAGAAGAACGGGGCAGACGGTTCCGTTACACCGAGGAAGTTGGCCACTACGCCTAACAGCAGAAAGGGAATATAACAGAACAGAAGGAGGGCAAGCCGCTGTCTGTCTAACAGGGAGGGTTCTCTCTGCAGCCAATTCCTGAACGGCCCCAGAGGCAGTTGGGTAAGAGGGGTCATTGTATTCTTCATAAGTATTTTTGGATTAGGTGTTTTCTACGGCAACAAAATTAAGCAAAAAACTATATTTTGACTATTTTAAAGGATTGTTTTTAGAGATTTTGACTGCTTTCAAGGGGCGTGTTTTTTGTCTTCCTGCTTCTTAGCCGCGTATCTTTGCATATAAGAATAAGAAAAGATAATCTTAAACCAATACCTGTCAGAACCATGAACAAAACAGCAAAAGACCTTGCGCACAGCGTTTCTCTATGGCTGGCAATAGTAGTTGCTTTCCCTCTCTTTTTCGCTTCCTGTAAGGATACGGATGATAAGGATGATGATGCCGTCCCATTGGACGATGCGGTGTTGATTGATGAAGACGTGGACGCTCCGCCCGTGGGCGACGAACTGAAAGTCATGACCAGCGGGCGTGCTTACGTGGTTCCCGGCGACTACATCTATAGCGGACAGGCTCTCATCAACCGCTTAAAGGACAGCGCTTCTGCGGCGGATGCCACCGTAAGGACCTTCGGATAAAGAAGTCGTTCAAACTGAAATTCATCCCTAATGACGAGCCCCAAGCTTATAGGGTGTACAGTGTCGACTTCAGTCAGTCCGTTCCCGTCACGCTGGTCACCAATGCCCAATAAGCCCTGAACGTTCAGATATCTTATGCACCATATAATAATGAAATAAAACCAATAGAACCATGAAAAAGAACCGCTTTTCGATGCTGGCTCTGCTCGGCATAGCAGCCATCACCACCGCCTTCATTCTGTCCTGCTCGGACGATGACACTCCGGCCCCGACACCGACACCGACGCCGTCCCCGACGCCCGGGACAACGACCAAAAATCCCGCCTGCTTCCTGAAAGACAAAGAGAAGCTGGCCACCATCTACACGATGAAGGACCTGGACGGAACGGGACGCCTCTACGAAGTGAACTACACCGCCGACTACAAGCTCGACGAAGCCCTCGATGCCAATATCTCCAGTACGATGGGGCTCTTAGGCTTCGTGCAGCATAATCTCTACGACAGTGTGCCGGAGCCTCCCACCAACAGCACGTTGTCTTTCCTGCCCGGATGCAGCGCCTTCGCAGTACCCGACCCGCAGGGCAACAGTTATCAGATGGGACGCAACTATGACTTCCTGCACAGAGTTAAAATCAGCGGTACTGACCAATACGCCTACGTCCCCATCTCGGCCTTCATTGTCCGCACGGCTCCCGCCGGCAAGAAAAAATCCATCTCCTTCGTCGACGGTCTGAACTTCGGCTACTATCAAGGTGCCTGCAACAACGACACTACCGACCTCTCCTTGCTCATCGGCCTTCCATACGCAGCCCTCGACGGCATCAATGAAGACGGATTCGCCATCGGTGTGCTGTCGCTCAACGAAGCACCTACCATGCAGACCGACCCTGCCAAGAAAAACATCAACACGACGGTGGCCATACGCCTGCTGCTCGACAACGCCTCCACAGTGGACGAAGCAATCGACCTACTGGGGCAATACAACATGAGGATGTTTAACACCGACGACAAGCACAACTACCACTACCTAATGGCCGACGCAAAGGGCAACTTCGCCATCGTGGAGTACACGCGCAACCCAAGCAACCCCAGCGAGCAATTCCCGACACGGATGGAGGTACTGCGACACAACGACACCTTGCGTTGCGTCACCAACTTCTATGTTTCTCCCACCATGGCCGGCACCAACGACGGCTGGGGTTCTGAACACGGAAAGACCCGCTACTGGGACTTGCGGTCGACCCTACAGAACCACAACTACGCATTGACCCCCGAAGCGGCCATGTCCCTGCTCAGCCTGGTGTCGCAGGAGCGCAAGGACAACGACCCGACTTCCTTTACACAATGGTCAGCACTGTACAATCTGACCAACAAGTCCGTGCGTCTTGCCCTCCTCCGAGATTACTCCAAGTTTTTTGACTTCAAGGTGGAATAAGAGGCTGGGGCTTTCAGGTCGCAACATAGGTTAGCTCTCTGTCATTCTGGGCGGCCGTCGCACAACGTGTGATGACCACTCAGAATGACATATTTTTTTGCACAAAAGTAGCAACCGGACTATGCTTATTCTCATCAATACACTTCTCAAACTCTATAACAAAACCGCCCAAAGATGAAAAAAACGTGCTGCCGGGACTGCTAATTCCTGCCTCTCTTCCCTTGCCTTTACTGCCAAAACCGCAACATCATATAAGGAAATTCGTCTGAAAAGTAAGAAATTCGTAAGTTTGTAGGCAGAAAAGCAGGGGAACAATAATCAAACGCCCTCAAATGCACATTCTGTTGCAGATAAGAATATGCTATCGCCTGGTACAAACGCCTATTACCTCTCAAACAATACATTAAAATGGCTACGACCCATAACATCAGCATTGACTCCAAAGCCTATCAAATGGGACAGCTTTATGCAAGCCTTCACAACGTCAGCGTCAAAAAGCTGATAGAAGATTACTTCATGTCATTAAGCGGACATTCGGAGAAAATTTCAGCAGTCGAAGAACCACTGGCCAACTACCATATTTCAGAGAAACTGAAAGAAGTGGAAACCGGCATCGATTACGG
>CALZMK010000238.1 GCA_945788545.1 uncultured Prevotella sp. | reverse complement strand
ATTATCCATGCCGCAAGTGACGCCTCTCCCGCTGCCTTCGCCTCTTCTCCCGTAGATGTGATAAAATCCAATATCTACGGCACTGCCAATCTCATCGAATATGGTATGGCTCATTCCATGCGCCGTTTTCTTTATGTCTCTACTGGTGAGGTGTATGGCGAGGGTGGAGCGACAGAGAATACCCCCGATGGGCCTGCCTTTATTGAGACTGACAGCGGTTATGTTAATCCTACATTATCCCGCTCATGCTATCCATCATCAAAACGCACAGCCGAAACCCTTTGCGCAGCATACAAGGAGCAATATGGCGTAGATGTGGTGATAGCCCGACCATGCCATACCTATGGCCCTCATTTCACATCCTCCGACAATCGTGTCTATGCACAGTTTATCCGTAATGTATTGCGAGGCGAGGATATTGTGATGAAAAGCGACGGCAGCCAGTTCCGCTCATGGTGTTATGTTGTTGACTGCGTGAGGGCACTCCTTTATATATTATTAAAAGGTGAATCGGGCGAGGCATATAATATCGCCGACTCCAATTCAAATGTCACCATACGCCAACTTGCCGACATGATAGCCTCAGCCGCAGGGCGAAAGGTTGTCATACAGTTGCCGCCCGACTCCGAGAGCAAGGGCTACAACCGTGTTACGCGTTCCCTCTTTTCCACTCGCAAACTTGAGGCGTTGGGATGGTCAATCACTGGAAATATGAGTGATAAACTTGCAAGAACAGTGGAAAATGCTCATATTTGACAGCAAATAGTAGAAAAAAGCACAAATAATTTTGTCAAGTGCTCAAAATTGAGTAATTTTGCACCATTAAATATAATACTCATTTAATTAAATGATAGAATAAAAAATGGCTTACAAACGTATGACAGCTGCCGAAGCCGCAGCGCTTATCAAAAACGGAGAGAACATCGCTCTCAGCGGATTCACTCCATCGGGTGCAGCCAAGGCTGTTACCAAGGAACTCGCCAAGATTGCTCTCGCCGAGCATGAGGCTGGTCGAGAATTTCAGGTAGGTATCTTCACTGGTGCCTCTACCGGACAGAGCACCGATGGTGACCTTGCCAATGCACAGGCCATACGCTATCGTGCTCCCTACACTACTAATCCCGATTTCCGCAAGCATGTGAACATGGGTGAGATTGCCTATAACGACATCCACCTCTCACAGATGGCTCAGGAGTTGAGATACGGATTTATGGGACAGGTTGACTGGGCTATCCTTGAGGTGTGCGACCTTGAAGAGGGTGAGACCACATGTAAGGCTTATCTCACATCTGCCGGTGGTATCAGTCCTACGGCTGCTCGTCTTGCCAAGCATGTTATCCTCGAGCATAACCAATTCCATAGCCCCGACGCCAAGTATCTGCACGATGTGTATGAACTGCAGGATCCTCCCTATCGTCAGGCTATTCCAATCACTAAGGTAGATGACCGCATTGGTACTCCTTATGTGGAAATCGACGCCAAGAAGATTGTGGGTGTTGTGGAGTGCAATATCCCCGATGAGGCTCGTGCTTTCAAAGATCTCGACCCGATTACCACACAGATAGGTAATAACGTTGCCGAGTTCCTCGCTGCCGACATGAAGCGTGGCATCATTCCTTCTTCGTTCCTGCCATTGCAGAGTGGTGTGGGTACTACAGCCAACGCTATTCTCGCAGCACTCAGTATGGACAAGAATATCCCCGACTTCAACATCTTCACCGAGGTGCTCCAGGATGCTGTCGTTGACATGATGCTCAACGGACGTGTGAAGGTGGCTTCGGCTTGCTCGCTCACCGTCACCAACCCGAGCCTTATGAAGGTGTATGATAACATCGACTACTTCAAGAATCACCTTACCCTGCGCCAGAGCGAGATTTCCAACTCTCCCGAGCTCATCCGCCGACTGGGTGTCATCGCCATCAACACTGCTCTTGAGTGTGATATCTATGGCAATGCCAACTCTACCCACATCACCGGTACTAAGATGATGAATGGTATTGGTGGTTCAGGCGACTTCGAGCGCAATGCTTATATTAGCATCTTCACATGTCCTTCTGTGGCAAAGAACGGTGCCATCAGCTCTATCGTTCCTATGGTTAGCCATCACGACCACACCGAGCATGATGTCAACGTGATTGTTACTGAGCAGGGTGTTGCAGACTTGCGTGGCAAGAGTCCTATGCAGCGTGCTGAGTGCATCATCGAAAACTGCGCTCATCCCGACTACAAGCAGCTCCTTTGGGATTATCTCAAGATTGCTAAGGGTGGACAGACACATCACAACCTCCCCGCCGCATTCGCATTCCACGATACTCTCATCCGCAAGGGCGACATGCACCTCACCGACTATGCTGAGTATGTTAAGTAAATGACTTTTCATCGAATAAATACAGATATTACTCCACCGGAGTCAATGAATTACCCCTTCTGCTATGAGCCGGATTCTCTTTCCTTGCTTGCAGTGGAAGGGGTAAAATCTTATATCCTCAATCATCCTCATTGGCTGCCAGTCTTACAGGAAGGTAAGATGTTTGGTATATTGGTGGTGGAGAAAGACGGGGCATTGGGCTATCTTGCCGCCTATTCCGGTCAGATTGACATTCTTGATGGTGACGACTTCTTTGTTCCTCCTGTCTTCAACTATCTTAGTCCAGATGGGTATTTCAAATGCGAGGAGGCTGAGATTTCCCGTATCAACCATAATATTATAATGTTGGAAAATGACGAGGCGAATGACCACTGTGTGGCTATCGACCAACTGAAGACTGAGCGTAAGTCTCGCTCCCAAGCCTTGCAAAATTGGCTTTTTTCGCATTTCGTCATGCTCAATGCCAAGGGTGAAAGGCGCAATTTACTTGATATTTTCAGTGACACACCTATCAAGTTCCCGCCATCAGGGGCAGGGGAGTGCTGTGCCCCCAAACTGTTGCAATATGCCTTTCTCGATGGTATGCGCCCTGTGAGAATTGCCGAGTTCTGGTGGGGCGACTCTCCGAAAAAGGAGATACGTCATCATCTCCATTTCTATCCTGCTTGCCGTGGGCGTTGTTTGCCCATACTTTCGTTTATGATGCAAGGAATGAACGTGGACGATGACCCTCAGCAGAGCTATGCCCATGGCGAGATGACTATTGTTTATGAGGATGAGTGGATTGTTGTGGTTGACAAACCTGCGGGAATGCTTTCCGTTCCAGGTCGTCTCAGTCGCACGTCGGTGCAGTCATTGCTTCAGGAGAGATATCCTGGCATACTCTTGTGTCATCGTCTTGATATGGACACCAGCGGACTTATTGTTGCTGCCAAGGACGAGGTGACATATAAGCATATCCAGAAGCAATTCCTCGACCGTATAGTGAAGAAACGCTATCGTGCCATTGTCGTTCCCAAGAATGTAAATGATTTCCACGTGGGCGACAAAGGAACAATCGACCTTCCTCTTGCCTCCGACTATCTGGAGCGTCCATGTCAGATAGTGGATTTTGAGCATGGCAAGCGGGCTATCACCGAATGGCGCGTTGTTTCTATCGACGACAAGGAAGTGACATTAGTGTTATGCCCTCACACCGGTAGAACACATCAGTTGCGGGTGCATTGTGCCAGTCCTTTGGGATTGAATGCCCCCATCAAGGGCGACCCTCTATATGGTGTCAAATCGTCGCGTCTTTATTTATATGCCGAATATCTCGAATTCATTCATCCTGCCGACGGGCGCAAGATGAGATTCTCACTAAAATAAAGGGGTGTGCCATCATTTGATGACACACCCCACTTTTTTAAAGCATTGTATGTGAGTTAGAGTTTATGCCTTTACAGGTGCTGCCTCTACCTCGTCGTCAGCCTTGATGTGGCGTCCCATTGTGATATAAGCAATAGGAGCAGCGATGAAGATTGACGAGAGAGTACCGAATACAACACCGAGAATCATTGCAAATGAGAAGCTGCGGATGCTGTCACCACCAAGGATGAAGATACACAGCAACACGATCAATGTAGTTACAGAGGTGTTGATGGTAC
>CALZMK010000237.1 GCA_945788545.1 uncultured Prevotella sp. | reverse complement strand
GAAAGGTATAAAGAATTGATGGACTGGATGTCATCCTATCAATCTGCAAAGTCTGACGACAATGACAATCATGTTGTGAAGATAAAAGCGTACTTAAAACAACTGATGGAGGAAAACGATTTGCTCAGAACTCAGAAGGTAGATCTGCAGAAAGACAAGAACGCATGGGAGACTCAGGCGCAAAAGACTGCCGAACAATATCATAAGTTGGAGGCAGCCAAGAAACGCCTGGAATCCAAACTCAAGACTTCTGTCACAGATATTCCTATCAAGATAAATGACGCGCCATTGGAGGAACTGTATGACCCTGAAGAATGCGAGAGCAAATATAGACGAAGAAAAAGGGCAAACAAGGTGGACGTGGATTGGATGATAGAATATGCTCAGAATGAAGCTATGACGATAAATGACGCCAGAGCCATCAAGGATATGCTGATGCGTTATTATCTGCATGAATGCAAATCGTCGCGTGCAGACATATTCGAGATATTACAGAATATAGAAAGAATTACATACGAGCATGAGAAAAATCATCCTAAGCAACCGGTTGTGGGAAAGGCTGCACAGGTGGTAGTGAGCAATAACGGAAATGTGAAATACTATAATAACAAGACAAATGGAAAACGGAAGTAACAAAAGTATGTTTGAAGGTCTGTTCAAGGGAGCAGACATCAGTGGGGCTCAGATTGTCGTAGTGAACGAGTCGGGCGGAAATGTAGTGTATAACCAGCATGCGGCTCCCAAGGGCGAGAAGACTCACTTTCCGCTCGACGGAACAGAGGCGCAAGGCAGGGAAGTGTTTCAGAAGTTGATCGACAAGAAGTTCATCGCTCCCGACAGCGACGAGGAGTCGTTTCTCTTCGTAATGGGCTATAAGGCCGAAATCAACGGCGAGGTGAAACAGATTGTGTGGCTGAAGACAAAACAGCTGGCACGCGAGTTTGTCACGATGAAAAACCAAAAGGCTATCGACTCCAAACAGCTGAAAATGGGGACTTTGGTGGAGATGACCGAGAAGCTGTTTTTGAAGGATGGCGAACCGCTGAAACTGGCAAAGAACAAATCTGTTGAATCTTACGAGCTGGATGAGCTGAAAGAAATTTTCCGACCAAAAGCGACCATAAAATAAGCCGCTGATTATCAACATATTTAGGGTGATTTCTCCCGTCATTAAGCGACCATTTTTGGTCGCTTTTTTTATGTCTTCTTCTCATCTATACCTCGAAAAATCTTATTACTTTTGCACTCGAAATCGACAGAGAATGGCCATTCCAACAGTCGGACAAGAGAGAATCTACATTATTAATAAATTTAAAATTTGTAAAGATGGCAGAAATAAACATTGAAGACATGGAGCCGGAGAAGTATCCGCTGAATCCAAGTGCCAAAGATACGCTAAGGCTGCTGGTGCCGGGCGTGAGTGAGAGAATCGCAAATGAATGCGTCAACTTTGTGGCGGCGCTGCGCCCCGAGGTGCAGCCTAAGGTGGCCGACGCGCTGTGGTATTTCGCCACTGCCATTCGCTATCTGCCCGACGAACTGCGACAGGTGAGAGGCACGGCATGGGCACTGATGGTGCTCATCAAGGAACATCAATTCAACAAGAATTTTAAGTATTAATTTTTCATTACTAATTAATTATGGCAAAGAAGAATAACATGGAGTGCACCCGCAAGGCGGGAGCCCAGAAGACAGGAGAGTTGGAAACAGTGTATAACGGCAAGGCATTGGTGTATCGCGACAACACGGTGAAGGTGATTCCCAACAGGGCACAGAAGATGGTGACACCAGTGAGGCGCTGGGGCTACTACTCTATCGACGACGAGGGAATGATAGTCGTCACTCCTCGCTCGCGCAGAGACCGCAGCCGCGCCATACGTCTGAAATCCACAATGCACGGCAGTCTGTCGAAGACAGCCGACGGAGCCTATCTCCTCATGATGAAAGTGTATGAGGACGAGGCAGTTGACTTCAAGACCGTAATGAAGAAGGAGATAAAGGAGGCATTGAGATGAGTGTACACGTGATAGAATATCAGGATGGGGCGAAAATCATGCGCCCCATCACCAACTTCAAGGATTATGCCGCACTGCGCAACTCGAAGCACAACCGCGACATGACCCAGCAGGCGCGCAACGGCAATGCCAACGCCAAGCGCAGGATGATACAGTTCAACTACTCCTGTATGCCGAACGACGACGGCCGACTCAAGGGAGCCACAGTGGAGAGCAACGCAGTGGGAATGGACGTGGATTTTAAGCCGGGAATGGACAAACTGGAGTTCAAGCGGCAGTTTGACATTGTAAAGGAAAATATCCTCGCCAAGGCCGACGAACTGGGACTGCTGATGCTCGAGCGCTCGGCAACAAAGGGACTGCACGTGGTGTTCCGCCGTCATCCCGAGATGACGCAGGAGGAGAACCTGAAATGGGCGGCGAAGACCCTGGGAGTGGAATACGACGCACAGGCCAAAGACATCACACGCGTCTTCTTTACGCCTACGGCCGAGGCCACTGATCTCTTCTTCTGCAAGGACGAGCTATTCGAAGCCCCGGCGCCGGATTGCGAGACAGAAGCTGCGGGGCCGGCGACAAAATCGCCGGCAACGGTGGCTGACCAGACGGCAGAGGCGGAAACGAAGGACAAGGCTGAGGCGGAAAAGGGGGCTCCGGTTTCTGCCGATGGCGATGTTATATATTTCGGATATAATTTTACAAAGATTATAAAGAAATATTGGGAGATATACAACTCGGGACATGAGCCGGTGGTGGGAAATCGCAATGCGCTAATCTTTGATCTCGCCCGATCGCTGCGCTCCATTTGCGACTACGATTTCAACATACTGAAAATGGTGATTCCGCGATATGCCGACCTGCCCGAACAGGAATATGAGCAGTGCCTGAAGAACGCGCTCGACGAACCGCGAAAGGGCATCAACTTCAAACTGCAGAAGGTGCTCAACCTGCTCAACGAGGAAGAGAACAAGGGCAAAAGCCAAATTGAACAGGTGAATGCGCTCGACAGCAAACTGCCGCCGCAGATGCCACCCATTTTGCCCTGGCCGCTGGGCTGTCTGTGCTCCAAAGCGCCTGAATACTACCACCCTGCGGTGTGCGACAGCGTATTCCCGCCAATGGCCTGCAACATGAGTGGAGTGAAATTCGTATATTGGGACAACGTGGTGCACGAGGCCACATTCATGGATTTGCTGTCAGCAGGAATGTCGATAGGCAAAGGATGCGTCACCAAGCCCTGCCACATGATTATGGAGAGAATATCCGACAAGGACAAGATGGCAAGGGAGCGCGAGGCGGAATGGAAGCTGAAAAATCCGCAGGGCGCCACGTCACTGGAGGCAAGACCCAAGGACCTGTGCGTGCAGTGGCTCATCGACAACCTGACCGACGCGGTGTTCAACCAGCGAGTGGCCGACGCCGCCCAAAACGGCGAGAAATATATTTACGTGAAAGTGGATGAGCTCGACACTCTGAAGAACATCACTTCGCGCAACAATGTGATGGAGGTGAGCGCCATCATCCGCAAGGCCTTCGACAACAGTCCCCACGGACAGGAGCGCGTGGGCTCGGCATCGGTGACGGGAATAGCTCCGCTGCGCTTCAACTTCAACGCATCGTGCTGTCCGAAGAACGCGCGCCAGTTCTTCCGCTACAACATCACCGACGGCACCATCACCCGACTCTCGCTTTCCACCATCATCAAGCCCTCGGGAGTGCGCCCCGTGTATGGACAATACGACGAGGAATACCGCAAGACGGTGGATGAAGTGGTTGATAAGTTGCAGTCGTTCCGCGGCAACTACGTATGCCAGGAGGCCAACGACTTCGCACAGCGCCTATGCGACGAGAACGAGCGACTGGCCGAGCTCTACGACTCGGAGGGCTATCTCGTGCTGAGCTATCGGGCCACGGTGATAGCATGGCTCAAGGGCATGGTGCTGTGGCTGCTGAACGGACAGCAGCGGACGAAGGTGATAGAGGACTAAGTGCGCTGGGCTCTGAGATACGACCT
>CALZMK010000236.1 GCA_945788545.1 uncultured Prevotella sp. | reverse complement strand
AGGAATTCGTACGTTTGTTATTATAGAAATGTAAAACAAAAAACGGATTGCCTATGAAGTATTTTACCCAGCTCCCATCTCCGAGTGAACAGACACTCGAACTGATTAAAAAAATCGCCCGCACATATAGGGCTATTAAACTTGCAGACGGTACATGCGTGCCCCTGTGTATTAACTAAACAACATTATTGTAGAAAAAGAGACAATGACAATAGTATCACCCTCGTTGCTGGCGGCTGATTTCCTACATCTCGACAGCGACATCGAAATGATCAACCGCAGTGAGGCCGAGTGGCTTCATCTCGACGTGATGGATGGAGTGTTCGTGCCCAACATATCCTTCGGTTTTCCCGTACTCGAGGCAGTGGCAAAGAAATGCACCAAGGCTCTCGACGTGCATTTCATGATTGTTCACCCCGAACAGTATATCAAGCAGACAGCCAAACTTGGTGCTATGATGATGAATGTCCACTACGAGGCATGCACCCATCTCCACCGCACCATTCAGGAAATCCATGATGCGGGTATGAAGGCTGGCGTCACCCTCAATCCTGCCACTCCAGTGTCGGTGCTCGAGGACATCATCCAGGATGTGGATATGGTATTGCTGATGAGCGTGAACCCCGGATTTGGAGGTCAGAAATTCATCGAGAACACCATCGACAAGGTGAAGCGCTTGCGCAAACTCATTGAGGAGAAAGGCTCGAAAGCCTTGATAGAGGTGGACGGCGGTGTTCAGGGCGAGACCGCCCCGCGCCTTGTTGCAGCCGGTGTGGATGTGCTCGTCAGTGGCAGCTACGTCTTCAAGAGTGCCACTCCCGAGGCTGTAATCCACTCACTCAGAGAACTTTGACGTCGGACATCTTCCTGAGATTGAGGATGGCATATCTCATTCGTCCCAAGGCGGTGTTGATACTTATCCCCATAATCTCGGCTATCTCCCTGAAGGTGAGTCCCTCAAAATAGTGCAGATACACAATTTCACGCTGGTCGGCAGGCAACTTATCCACCATCTCGTGGAGTTTATCGAATGTCTGCATGCGTATCATGTCGCCCTCATGCGATTCAACGGTGATACATTCGTTGTTGACTCGCGTGAGGTCGTTGTCTGCATTGGCGTCCTTCATCAGTTTGAATTCACTCCTGCGCAGCCGGTCGGTTACAGTGTTGTGGGCAATACGATATAGCCAATAGCGGAACAAACCCGTAGGTTTATACCGTTGGTTCTGCAAGTGCACCACCACCTTCACGAATGTCTCTTGGAACAATTCGTTTGCCTCGTCTTCATTCTTCACTATATATAGGAAATACGAGAAAAGCATCGACTGATAACGCAATAGTATCTCGTCGAAGGCTTTCACGTCTCCATCCATATAGCCCATGGCCAAACTTTCGTCGGTCATCTGCTTGTAATTATTCATATACCTTTTTTATTTTTTTGGGTATAGTCTCTTCAATAGGCAAACTGTTTTTAAATGTTATTAATATAAAATTTGACTGCAAAATTATGTATTTTATTTCGAATATGCAAATTTTTATGGAAAAAAATGCCCTTTTTCTGCAATTTCATCACCTATACAACCATCTTGACAGCTTATTTAGCCATGAATTGGTGAGAAAGAACCATCGATACGTGCTCATGGGTTTGCCTCCAAACCTCAAGATGAAATCCCGCAGTGAGTTGCGTCGGAATGGCAGTCCCACGTCGAGGAATACTATATGCGCGCATCCGTCGTCCTGTGCCCTCTTGATGGCATTCCATAGTGTGATGTCATCAGGATGTAGCTTCATATATGTTTTTCTCAGGAACGCCGAATACCAGAGATAGGCATTTCCCTTTGAATATATGAGAGCGGCACATCCAATGGCCTTCGAGTTGTATTTGGTGAGCAGCAGATGGCAATCTTCGCTTCTGCTGATAATGTGGAAAAACTTGTTTGCCGGGATATATCTCTTGGGTTTGAGCAGGTTATGATTGTGTAGCAGTTTGATAAACCTGTCCACGTCGGCGTCGCAAGAAGCCTCCTCGGTGTGAGCTCCTCGCTTCATGGCATTGCTCAGCCTTTTCTTCATCTTGTCGCTGATGCGGTCCTCTGCCGGTTTGCTGTGCAGCGAGTTGTGTATGCTCATCCACGACACGGGGAAATATCCAGCACTGCGCAACTCCCTATATCCGAACATCTTCGACGAGAGGTTGCTCAGTTCGATATAGAACGCCCTCAGTTTCATCTTCTGAGTGATGGCTCTAATCATACAACCAAAGATTTCCTCCTTTTGGACCTTGTCGAGTCGCTCGTCGTATGCACCCTCGCCATAGATTCGGCAATGCCAATAGACGAATGGCGGAATCCATGTGCCCCTTGCCCTCACCACAGCCAGCAGGCATGCCACGATAGTGTCGTTCTCGTCCTTGGCAAGCACCATATACGGGGAATGTCGTGGTGTCTGCTCGTAGATGAGAAACAACTGCCTGCTATGGAAAAAATCCTCACTTGTCCATTGTGGCAAGGCACTTGAATTGGTCAATATGTCTATTTTCCACTCTTTCACGCCGCAAAAATAATAAATTATTCCAAAAAAAACAATAAATAGCGCGTTTTTTCACATTATTTCCATACCTTTGCATTGATTTATGAAGAATTAAGTATTTCAACACGTATGAAAATATCGTTTATTGGGGCTGGCAACCTTGCCACCCACCTTGCCAAGGCACTGTATTTTGCGGGTCATGACATCATCGAGGTGTATAGTCGCACGATGGAGTCGGCTTCTGCCTTGGCATCTATCGTGGAAGCCTCGCCCACCGACAATGTCGAGACTTTGGGGCGCGATGCCGACATCTACATACTGGCACTGAAGGACTCGGTGCTCAGCGACATCATTCCCCCACTCTGCCATGGACGCGAGGACGCCGTGTTCGCGCATACCGCCGGCAGTGTATCCATCGATGTGTTCAAGGGCAATGCCCGCAGATATGGCGTGATATATCCCATGCAGACCTTCTCGAAGTCGAGGTATGTGGATTTCTCAGTCATCCCCGTGTTTCTTGAGGCGAGCGACACGGATACTCTGCACACTCTTGAGAGTCTTGCCACGAGTGTGAGTGACGATGTGCGACTGCTCGACTCCCCCTCGCGCCGTTATCTGCATCTTGCGGCAGTGTTTGCATGCAACTTTGCCAACCATTGCTATGCGTTGGCAGCCGACATGGTGGAGAAGAGCGGCATGACGTTCGACTGCCTCCTGCCTCTCATCGACGAGACGGCGAGGAAGGTGCACAAACTGCCTCCACACAAGGCGCAGACTGGTCCTGCCGTACGCTTCGACCGCAACGTGATCGACGCCCAGAGCCACATGCTCGACTCCTCACCAATAGCACAACAGATATATAATATAATGAGCGAAAGCATACATCAAAAAAGCAAAGACAATGATTAATTACGACTTGAAGAAAATACGCGCCATCATCTTCGATGTGGACGGGGTGCTCAGCAGCGAGACCATCCCCCTTCACCCTAATGGCGAACCCATGCGCACCGTGAACATCAAGGACGGATATGCCATCCAGTTGGCGATGAAGATGGGTCTGCGCATAGTGATTCTCACAGGCGGCAAGACCGAGAGTGTTCGCCTGCGCTATTCCAACCTAGGTGTTGAGGATGTGTATATGGCATGTGCCGTTAAGATACAGAAATACGATGAGTTCCTTGCCAAGTATGGATTAACTGACGACGAGATAATGTATATGGGCGACGATATCCCCGACTACGAGATCATGCAGCGTGTGGGGTGTCCTGTATGTCCTGCCGATGCGTGCAGCGACATCAAGGACA
Source organism: uncultured Prevotella sp. (assembly GCA_945788545.1). Next base: position 197 of record CALZMK010000236.1, on the reverse strand, counting down.
TAAGCATATATGTGAGTCAGCGCAACGGAGGATGCGGATGTGGCCGCGATGTCATCGAACAGGTGCTGCGAGCCCAGGGCAAGTGGCTCAATGGGCAACAGGCCTTCGGATGGTAGTGATTTTAGGCACGGATTAGGAAATATTATTTTAGGCACGGATTAACACGTTTTTTTTTCAAAAAAGACACGGAGGCTACG
>CALZMK010000235.1 GCA_945788545.1 uncultured Prevotella sp. | reverse complement strand
AAAGGTCGAAAATTTACAGCTTATAGAAAAGACGGCCTAAAATGGATGGTTACGAAATTGTGTTCAGTCATATTTTGTGGCATGAATAATTTCATGCAGAAAGTAAGTGAGCTCCAATGTATACGGTTGAACGGCTTTGCCCCAAATATAGAATCCCTCAAACCCCGAGGCGTAAACCTTTGGGATTTGAGGGATTTGATGGATGATGCGAGAAGAATCCGCCCGGTGGGCGTTTTTCAAGCGTCACTTGCCCTGGAGCTTGGTGACCCTTCTCGTACCATCGGAGAATATCGTCACCTTGATGTTGAGGCCATCGCCCCGACCGTTGAGTCTGCGGCCCGAGAGATCGTAGTATTCCGTGCCGACAATTTTCTTTGTGGGAGAAGTCACCGCGTTGATGGCCGTTGTGGGAACATTCCACCAGCTGATGGGCGAAACGGTATCCTTGTTTCCCCCCTTATATACCATCTGCACTCCCCAGCGCGCCACGCTGCCGTCGTAGATGTTCACCGACCGTTCCAACTGCTTGTCGTTGCCCTGAAGCGTGTAGATGAAGAAGTCGATATAGTCGACAAAGTTCACCGGCACTTCGGTCATCGGAGTGCTGACATTGACGTAGTTGTCATCGGTGAAAGTGTAGGGAGTGGTATCGTCGTCGGCATACAGACGATAGTAGTATTTGGTGTTGTCAAAGAGGTTGCCCGCCTCGTCGTATCTGTCGAAGAAGAAAGAAATGAAACCTGGGGCTCCTTCTGTGCAAGGCTGGACCGACATAGTGTCAATAATCGGAGCCGAAGGTGTGAGCGACAGGTCCTCGTAGCGGGTTAGCGTGGGATCGAAATAATACGACAGAGCGTATTGCAATGAGTCGCCGGCATTGATGATTATCACGCTGCTGGCCTGTGGGTTCAGTGTCTTTTTGTCGCCGTCCACGGTCATCTTAAATGAGTCGTACCAGTCGGTGTAGTTGATTTGCTGCCCTTCGCGCTCATACCCTCTTGCCATGAAGAAGAGGTGGTGGGTGGTGGCCCAGTCGGGGCCGAGATACTGCCGTGTGGGGAAGTTCACCGTCTTGTTTCCGTCGTAGGTACCGATAATCACTTCCGAGGTGCTATTGTTGTAGGGATTGAGCAGGTAGACCTTGCCGTCATTGTCAAACGCCATCTTAACAATCTTCTGCTCGTTTCCGCCGGTCTTGGTCTGATAGGACAACCTGTAGTCTTGCAGGGCAATATCTTTAGGCAATGTGTTGGCTTTGTATTTCACCTTTCCCACCTTGATGTCGGTGTCGGCGTATCCCGTCCATTTCATCTGTTCGGTCATAAGTCCGATGTAGTTGTCGTCGGTCATGATGAGCGAGTCGTTGCGCAGCACGAAGCTGATCTCGTTTTTCACTGTGCCGTTGGCCAGCGTGTCGATCTTGCAGAAGGGTTCCCCCTCACTGGTCTCATATTCCTTCACGGGGAAGGCGTAGTAAACTTTTTTTGTGAGGTTGCCCTCTTCGTCGTAAGTCTCGCCCTCCCGGATGGCTTGTGGCAGATGAGCTACGTATTTGCCGTTGCCCGCCGGGTCGAGTTTCAGCCAGGTTCGTGTGGGAAGCTGGCTGAAGGGATTGTAGAGGTATACACAACCGTCGTCTCCCTCAACGTAGCGTGAGGTAGACCACAGGTCAAGGCCGTATAATGCCCCGGAATAGGATGTGTAGAAATAATAGCTGCTGCGGGCGTAGTTGTCGTGCAGTGTTCCCGCCGGCTGTTGGCGGATAATGGTTTCGGCGCCCGGGTTTTGAGCTCCCGCCGCCATTGAAGCTAAGGCAAGGGCCAAAGCCATGGAAAGTTTTTTCTTCATTTTTCTATTCGATTTATTTGATAGTTTTATCGTTGGCCACACTTCCGTTGGTCATCACACGCTGACGGATGCATACACCTCTTCGGGGTTGGGAAAGGCGGCGGCCTTGAAGGTCGTAATAGCGCACCTCTGCGGCAGTTTGGCTGATGGCAGGCTGAGAGATGCCCGTGGTGGTGCGGCCTGTAGTCCAGACGATGTCGGAGCTCAGTTCCTGCTCACCCTTGTATACGGTCTGCAGGCCGAGGCTGTCGGCAGCCTGAAAGAAATAGAACTTATGGCTGTCGTCGGCCATGAAGAAGTCGGTATTGTCGTTCAGTCCGTAGGGAACTTCCGTAATCTCAGTGTCGAGACCGGAATATTTTTCAGGACTGAAGGTGAGCGTCTTGCCCTCTGCGGTGTATACTTTATAATATAGGTTGTTCTTAAAGAGCGGCTGTGCGTAGACATCCTCCGAAGGGAACTCAAACTGCAGATAGCCCTCACCCTCAGCCTCCTCTCCGTAGCGGCCGAAGGATGTGATCTCCGGATTGGCCGGCTTTCCTGCTGTGGCAGTGTAGGGCGAAAGCGAGGGATTGATGTATGCGGCGGCGGTAAACACTCGACGGTCGCCCACATTGATAAGGATAGACTGCAGATCGGTGGCCGTAAGGCTCTTGGCGGTGTTGTCGTAGTTGAAGCGCAGGGTATCGGCCAGGTCAAAAAAATCCGGGGCCGTCTCTGAATACACTCCCGGGACGAAGAAAATGTGGTAGCCGTCGCTCTCGTTGGGGCCAAGGTATTGCCGGGCAAACACAACGGAGTTTCCCTTTATCTCACCCTCAGCCCACTGCAACGCGGTGGTAGAGTAGGGGTTGGAGACATACACCTTATTGTCGGCGAATGCCACTTCCACCAGGTCGGTCGCGTCGCCATAGAAGCCAGTGTGGGAAAGCTGGTAGAGCTGGGGCTTAACACCCTGCGGCAAGCTCAACGGCTTTTTGTCTGTTGGTCTGACCGAGAGTTCCACTTCGCCAGCCTCTTTCCAAATGCCCGCTAAGGTAGTCAGTCCGAGGATCACTTTCGGATAGTCACCCTCAACGTTATCTTCTCCGATCAGAGTCAGGGTGTCGCCTCTGAACAGAAAGCGCATGTCGGTGTTGTAGGTTCCGTCGGCGTTCTGTTCAAAGCCGTAGGTCATGCCTTGGCTGCCTGCTTTCAGAACCATTCGCGAAGCATAGTAGGGAATCTCTTCAGTATTGATGAAGATGGCCTGCGGCATATGCGCCACGAGGGTATCGCCATTGAGACATTCCAGTTTCAGGTAGCTTTGCGTGGGGAAAAAAGTGAACGGATTCTTGAGATATACACAATCGTCGTCGCCTATCACATAGTTGCCGATGTAGTAGTCCACACTGTCCACGTTGGCGCCCCCGACATCTGTGTAGAAACTTAGTGCCTTACGTACCTGGTTCTTCACCATCCTTCCCTTTGGCTGCTTCGTGATGGGCTCGGTGAACAGAGGTTTCGGGCCGTTGTCTTGCGCCGGGGCATTAACGGGGGCGCAGAGTAGTGCACACGAAGCTAATGCTGAGAATAGATATTTTCTCATAGTTGTCAGTTTTATTTCATGGCCATTTTGGAATAACGTTTGGCGCTGTCGGCCAGTGCGGCCAACAACAGTAGGGAGAAGCAAGTAGTAATCTTCATGCGTTTGGTTTTTTGTTATATGTTTATATGATTAATCATAGAAGACGTGGAAAGCGTCCAATTAGTTACTAATTGCAAAGTTACGAATTCTTTTTTGATTTGTACAAAAGAAAGTTTTAAAAATTGTAAAGAGGCCTGAAAATTAATGTAACCATTCAATTTAGGCCGTCCTGTAATCAAACAAAAAATCCCGAGGTTATTCCCGGGATTTTTTGTATTGGTATGGCAGAAGTTGTATGATCTCATCTTCATCCATATTGTCTCTTAGCCTGCCAAGGACATCGGTGAGCCAGTCAAGAGGGTTCAACTGCACGACATCGCAGGATTCAAGCAGCGAGTAGAATACGGCATTGTCCTCAGCCCCCTTGTCATCATGGCTGAAGAGATAGTTCTTTCTGCCCATGACAGAAGGACGTTGTCCGCGCTCTACATCATTGTTGTCTAAGTGATACCTTCCGTCAAGGGCATAGTTTCTCATCCTGGGCCAGAGTTTGTAAGCA
>CALZMK010000234.1 GCA_945788545.1 uncultured Prevotella sp. | reverse complement strand
CACATTTCCGATTTTACAAAATAGATGTTCACACTATTAAGCAACTGATATATGAATTTTGACTTTTCAATATTAGTGGAGGCATTATTTTTGAGTCTGTCAAAAATAGTATCTTCAAAACATGACAGAATGTTTCCATTGATGATATTATTAATTGTTTTAAATGCACTTATGAAGTTACATACCAATTTATCCTTATCATCTTTGTCCTTATAATCCCAATTATCAAAGCACTCCTGTTTTTCTACAGCAGCATTGCACGAAATATTTTCTATTCTTGTTGGATACACACTGTTAAACACCTTATTCGCTTCTTCAACAAGGTCACTTGACCTTTTCTTTGCTATTTTCCTTGTAAATGACATATAATCAAGATTTAAACATTAAACTATCAGGTAATGAGATGAAATTTTCCGGCAGACTAAGAGAACTGACCTCATTCTTTTTGTCATATTCAATAGTGTACCATTCCGCAATGTCTTGCTTGCCGAGTACAAGCTGTACACTGGCATTGGCTTTAGGCTTGTGTTGAAGCCAGAACTGATCGAAACCATCTCTTCCGTTCTTCACCTCATTCGCATTTATCTTCTCTCTCAGCTCAAAGTATGTGCCATAATAACATAAGTCGCAAATACGATATATCTCTTCCATGTTCTTTATAATCTCACTTCGTTTAATTTCTTGTCTTGTATGAATCAACATCCACAGATATAAAATTTTTGCTTCCTTAGTAGGGAAATCTATCAGTTCGCGTTCATTGGCAGATGTCTTTTGAAGAAACACGTCATATCTACCCATATTATTCATTCTCGCACCAGTCTTCTTTTGCATATTTGGTCGGGAATCAACAACATCCACTTTGAATAGCGGCATCCCACGGAACAGTGATTGTAGTTTCTCTAAAGGTGTAAGAAACTCGTTCATCACCCAATCGTCATTGTTCTCCTTTCCTTTCTCATACAACAGATGCATGAGCTTGGCAATTCCTCCCGGTTGAAGTATTCCTGCCATTGCACGATATTTCCTATAGAAATCACCATTGTCAGATATGATATTAAGGACTTCTCTAATTTTCTCTTTTGCTTCCTCTGCACATGTTTGTTCAACTTGCAACAACTCTTTGACCTGCAAACTATTATCGTTTGTGTCTGGTCTGTTTGAAATGATTGACAGCAAATCTGAATTGTTCTGCCAAATCAAGTTGGACAATGTAGTATAAATATTGTGTGTCATTATTTCCAGTGCAAAGGGTATGTATTCAGAGGAATACTAACATCCGAAGGGAGTGTAAAATCCCTTCGGATTAATCGATAGGTTCTATTAATTACAATTCTGTATGTAATTACCTTTGAGTTTCACTCTTAGGTACTCTCGCTCGGAAATACTCAAATAAATTTGAAATTCACTCGCTTACTCGTACCTTTGTGGTCTTTCACTCTCTCTTCGGCATCTTTCTTTATAAGATCGTGCAGCATAACTCGCTATGCTATTTCACCCTTACAAAGAAAGCTGCTCGAAGATAGAGCAAAATCCCATCAAAGCTAATTTATAGAACCTACCTATGATAGATGCTTATTGCCTAATTTTTCATCTGGGCAATAAGCTACGATTCTCACTCCCACTCGATGGTTGAAGGCGGCTTGGACGAGATGTCGTAGCAGACGCGGTTTACGCCTTTCACGTGGTTGATGATGTCGTTCGACACCTTGGCCATGAACTCGTAGGGGAGATGGGCCCAGTCGGCGGTCATGGCATCGGTACTGGTGACGGAACGCAGGGCTACGGCGCGCTCGTAGGTGCGCTCATCGCCCATGACGCCCACACTCTTGATGGGGAGCAGCACAACGCCGGCTTGCCATACCTGGTTGTAGAGGCTGTCTTCGCGGCCTTCGCTGTCGGTCACCTTCCACTCGCGCAGTCCGCGGATGAAGATGTCGTCGGCATCCTGGAGGATGCGCACTTTCTCGGGGGTGATGTCGCCCAGGATGCGCACGGCAAGGCCGGGGCCGGGGAAGGGATGGCGCGTGATGAGGTGTTCGGGCATGCCGAGCTGACGGCCCACGCGGCGCACCTCGTCCTTGAAGAGCCACTTGAGGGGCTCGCAGAGCTGGAGGTTCATCTTCTCGGGAAGTCCGCCCACGTTGTGGTGGCTCTTGATGACCTTGCCCGTGATGTTGAGACTTTCAATGCGGTCGGGATAGATGGTGCCCTGCGCCAGCCACTTGGCATCGGTGATTTTCTGTGCTTCTGCATCGAACACATCGATGAAGCCCTTGCCGATGATCTTGCGTTTTCGCTCGGGATCGGTGACGCCGGCGAGCTCGGCAAAGAACTTTTCGCTGGCATCCACGCCGATTACGTTCAGGCCGAGGCACTCGTAGTCGTGGAGCACATCGCGGAACTCGTTCTTGCGCAACATGCCGTGGTCCACGAAGATGCAGGTGAGGTTGGAGCCGATGGCGCGGTGGAGCAACACGGCGGCCACGGAACTGTCCACGCCACCCGAGAGGCCCAGGATGACGCGGTCGTTGCCGAGCTGGGCCTTGAGTTCGGCCACGGTGGTGTCTACAAACGAGGCAGGACTCCAGTCCTGATGGCTTCCGCAGATGTTCACCACGAAGTTTTTCAAGAGGAGCGCGCCCTGGAGGGAGTGGAACACTTCGGGGTGGAACTGTACGCCCCAGAGGGGTTCGCCGTCGGCCTGGTAGGCTGCATAGCGCACCTTGTCGGTGGAGGCGATGGCATGGAAACCTTCGGGGATGGCGGTAATGGTGTCGCCGTGGCTCATCCATACCTGGGAATTTTCCACAAAGCCTTCGAAAAGCGGGTTGCCGGCCTCAAAGTGGGCGAGCTTGGCACGGCCGTACTCGCGGGAACCAGCGGGTTCGACCTTTCCGCCGTAGAGCTGGGACATGTACTGCGCTCCGTAGCAGATGCCGAGGATGGGATAGCGGCCACGGATTTCAGAGAGGTCCACCTTGAAGGCTGCGGGGTCGTAGACGCTGTAGGGCGAGCCCGACAGGATGACGCCAATCACGGAAGGATCGCCGTGGGGGAACTTGTTGTATGGGAGGATTTCGCAAAAGGTGTCCAGTTCGCGCACTCTGCGACCGATAAGCTGGGTTGTTTGCGAACCAAAGTCAAGAATGATAATCTTCTGCTGCATAGTCATATATTATTATAGGTGCGCGAAAGCGGCTATTTATTCTTCAGGGCATCGCGGATTTCCGTGAGCAACTTCACCTCGGCACTGGGTTCGGCAGGAGCGGGAGGAGCTGCGGGCTCTTCTTTCTTGCGGGAAAGCTTCATGATGGCGCGCACAAGGAGAAATACGCAGAATGCTATAATAAAGAAATCGAGACAGGTCTGGATGAAGTTACCGTAGGCAATGCTGACGGGCTCGCCACCTTCGTTCAGGGGGTTGACGGGCATGTCGTACTTGAGGTCCTTGAAGTCGATGCCACCAACAATCCACCCTATGGGGGGCATGATGAGGTCGTTGACTATCGAGGATACTATTTTGCCGAAGGCACCGCCAATGATAACACCGACAGCCATATCCACGGCATTGCCTTTTACTGCAAAGTCCTTAAACTCTTTTACAAAAGAAGATTTTGCCATTTTTGAAAAATTTAATCATTAAACTTGGTGCAAAAATAAAAAGCTTTTCGTACTTTTGCCGTGGAATAAAGAAAAAAGTGGCTGGTTTTTCCATTCTTCGCTTTCTTTCGGGTTCCACAAGAGATTATTCACTGAAATATTAACCACTTAATAGTTTATCTCAACTAATTAACCATCATGATTAAAGTAGGTATTAACGGTTTCGGTCGTATCGGCCGTTTCGTATTCCGCGCAGCTCAGACTCGTAGCGACATCCAGATTGTAGGTATCAATGACCTCTGCCCCGTAGATTACTTGGCATACATGCTGAAGTACGACACGATGCACGGCGCATTCGACGGCACAATCGAGGCTGACGTGGAGAAGAGCGAGCTCATCGTAAACGGCAACCACATCCGTGTTACTGCTGAACGCA
>CALZMK010000233.1 GCA_945788545.1 uncultured Prevotella sp. | reverse complement strand
GCTTCGAGTTGGCTTTCGGGCACGATGGAGTGCAGATACCATCCGAGTGCGGCGAGGATGGAGTTCCACACTCCGGCACCGATTGTGGTGTAGAGGATAAACTTGCCGAAGTTCATCTTGGCGAGTCCTGCCGGCACCGAGATGAGTTGCCTGATCACAGGCAGCAGTCGTCCGGTAAGAGTGGCCACCACTCCGTGGTCGGCAAAGTATTTTTCGCTTCTCTCCACCTTTTCCTCATTGAGCAGACACATCTTGCCCCATTTGCTGCGTGCGAAACTGTATATCAGCGGTCGGCCGAGATAATATGCAGCGGCATAGTTGATTATTGCACCGAGATCGGCTCCGATGGTGGCGAATATCACCACGAGGAACACGTTCTGGTATCCGGCTGCGGCATGATAGGCTGCGGGAGCTACAACCACTTCCGAGGGAAATGGAATCACCGTGCTCTCGATGAGCATCAGCAACAGTATTGTGCCGTAGTTCAAGTTGCTTAATAATGATGATAAGTTCATTATAATTTCACGTTTTTAATATATTCATAATATTTTTCCTTTGTAATTCCTGACGGGAAGAAATCACCGAAGATGAGTTCCACCTCGTCGGGATTTATCAGGCAAGCCTTTTTCAGATAGTTCACTCCCTTGGATATGTCCATTGTTCTGAGGCAGCTTGCCGCGGCATAGCTGTATCCCAAGTTCCATCCCTCGGGCATCACTCTTACCAGTTTTCTGAAATATGTGAGCACCTGTTCGTAGAGGCTGTGGTCGAATAGCGACACCATCACCTTGAAGATGATTTCGGGATTGCGCTGGGATTGCTTCACTGCTTTCTCGAATAGTTTGAGAGCCTCGTCGGTTTGGTTGTTCATCAGATACACATGTCCGCGCAGCACTATGCGTTGATAACGTGCTTCGGGCATCTCGTCGGCAAAAGTCGAGTGGATGTCCGCGTTGTCGAGACATTCGAGAGCCTTTCCGAATTCCTTTTTGTTGCTGTAGATGAATGCGAGATCGTCGTAAGCCTGCGACAATATCGAACGGTCGCCGTCATAGTCGCGTATAGCCTTCTCCAGCCATTTCTTGGCTTTCTGGGCTTCTCCCGCTTGCAGCAGGCACGAACCCAATTCAATCTCAGCCCTGGCGCAGTTGGGCATTTTCTTGATGAATTTTTCGAATGCGTCCACGGCTTCCTGTATCTGTCCCTGTCCTTCGAGCGCCTTGGCCATGCACCACAGTCCGTCGGTGTTGCCGGGATTGATGGCCAGCGAGTATTCGGCGCAGTTGCGGCATTCGTCGAAGTTGTTTTCACACAAGTGTATGATTCCCAGGGTGTTCCAGTATCTATATACGAAAGGATTATTGTCGAGCAATGACTCCAACACCTTTATAGCCTCGTCAAATCTGTTTCGGCTGCAATGAATGCGCGCCACCAGTTCGAGTCTTTCCCTGTTGTTCTTGTCTTCCATCATGGCGAGCCATTTCTCGCCCAGGTCCACCACGTTGTAGTCAACGTATAGTGCCGAGATGTCGAGCAGGAAGTGTTCCTTGTCTTCGGGCATGGTGTTGGCATAGGCTTCTTCAATCATTTTTTCCGACGTGTCGTAGTTTTGTTGGGCTATTTCCAGTTCGGCTCTGAGATAGAAGTAGTCGATGTCGTTTTTGTCGTCGATGGCTTCGCATTGCCTCTTGCCCTCTTCGATGTCGCCCACGGCTATGGCCTGTCGTGCCTTGAAGACGTGCGGACCGATAGCCCCGGGGTATAGCTCCAGGGCATAGTCGGCCATTCGGGTGGCTTCTTCAATCCGCCCGTCATAGTTGTAGTAGTCGATGATGTCGGTCATGTCGTCGATGTCCATAAACACCTTCTTTCCCTTCTTCATCGCCTCCTCATATAATTTGAGGTTTCTCTTGAAATCCTCTCTTTGGAATATCTCCTCGTCGATATGCATTTATTACTTGTTTATTTTTGCCCATGTGTCCTTGAGTCCCACAGTCTTGTTGAACACGAGGTTGTCGGGAGTGGAGTCGAGGTCGGGCGTGAAATATCCGATTCTCTGGAATTGGAGGAAGTCGCCCGGCTTGCATGTTGTCAAGAAGTCCTCGACGTAGCAGTTGTTGAGCACTGTGAGCGACTCGGGATTGATTAGTTCGCGGAAGTCGCGCTCGTCGGCGGCGGGATTCTCCACGGTGAAGAGTCGGTCGTAGAGTCTCACCTCAGCCTTGTGGCAGTGGTCGCAGCTCACCCAGTGCAGTGTGCCCTTCACCTTGCGGTTGGCGCCTTCCATTCCGCTCTTGCTCAGCGGGTCGTATTCGGCGTATATCTCGACGATGTTGCCCTCTTCGTCCTTTTTGCATCCCGTGCATGTCACGATGTATGCGTTTTTCAGTCTCACCTCCTTGCCGGGAGTCATGCGGAAGAATTTCTTCGGTGCGTCCTCCATGAAGTCGTCGCGCTCTATCCACAGATTGCGGCTGAATGTGATGGTGTGCTTTCCGTCGGCCTCGTTTTCGGGGTTGTTGATGGCTTCCATCTCCTCGGTCTGTCCCTCGGGATAGTTGGTGATGACGAGTTTCACGGGGTTCAGCACAGCCGACACTCTCAGCGAGCGCTTGTTGAGGTCGTCGCGCACGGCAGCCTCAAGCAGGGCGTAGTCGTTGAGCGCGTCGAATTTGGTGTATCCTATGGAGTTGATAAACTGTCGGATGCTCTCGGCCGAATATCCGCGTCGGCGCATTCCGCATACGGTCGGCATTCGCGGGTCGTCCCATCCTCTCACGAGTTTCTCGTCCACGAGTGTGTGCAGTTTTCTCTTGCTCATCACGGTGTATGTCAGGTTGAGTCGGTTGAACTCTATCTGCCTTGGCCTGTAGTCGGCGCCGCGCTCTGCCTCGGTGTCATATTCCTTGAGAAAGTCGATAAACTTGTCGTAGAGAGGGCGATGGGGCACAAACTCGAGTGTGCAGATGGAGTGGGTGACACCCTCGAAGTAGTCGCTCTGTCCGTGAGCGAAGTCATACATCGGATAGGCGTGCCACTTGGTGCCGGTGCGGTGATGCGGTGTATGTATGATGCGATACATCACCGGGTCGCGGAAGTGCATGTTGGGATTGGCCATGTCGAGCTTTGCCCTGAGCACCATCGAGCCTTCTACTGCCTCGGCGGTGTTCATCTTCTCGAAGAGGGCAAGGTTCTCCTCCACGGGACGGTCGCGATATGGGCTGGCCTGTCCGGGTGTTGTCGGCGTACCTTTCTGCTCGGCTATCTGTTCCGATGTCTGCTCGTCGATATATGCCATGCCTTTCTTTATCATCCACACGGCGAAGTCCCACAGCTGCTGGAAGTAGTCGGAGGCGTAATACACGTTGCCCCACTTGAATCCGAGCCATTGTATGTCGTTGAGTATTGAGTCAACATACTCGGTGTCCTCCTTTGAGGGGTTTGTGTCGTCGAATCTCAGATTGCACACACCGCCGTATCTCTCTGCCACCCCAAAGTCCATGCATATGGCCTTGGCGTGTCCGATGTGTATATATCCGTTGGGCTCCGGCGGGAATCGTGTCTGTATTCTTCCACCGTTCTTACCCTCGGCCAGGTCGGCCTCTACCATTTGTTCTACGAAGCTAAGGCTTTTCTTCTCTTCGTTTTCTTCAATTTTCTTTTCTGTCATATTGTTTATCCTTTTCTTATTTTTGGTGCAAAGATAATGCATTTTATCGATATATCCAAATAAATTTCCTATTTTTTTATAATGTATAAGCATTTATTGTTCAAAATCCATTTTCCACCGTCAATGTCACGCTCTCTCCCTTGTGCTCTTCCATCAGCAGTATGAGCCGGTTGACGGCCTTGCGCGATTGGGTCAGAACGCTTGGGAATGTGCGTGTGCCGACGAGGATGCAGCCTCGCGAGTCGCGCACCGAATTGCCCACGTGCAGCATGATTCCGTCGAAGTGGGGCACGTTCAGCACGAATGGCATCTGCGTCTTGAATTTTGTGCTGTATCTCATTTCCACTTTGTATGTGCCTTCGGGTATGGCTGTCTTGTTA
>CALZMK010000232.1 GCA_945788545.1 uncultured Prevotella sp. | reverse complement strand
GATGCAAAATTACGTCTTTTTTTTCATTTGACAAAATAAAAATGGAATAAAGTGACGATTTTCATATATTTTTTGCTAACTTTGCACCGATTATGATAGATAGAGATACTATAGACAAGATAATGGAGGCGACAAACATTGTGGATGTCGTCTCGGAATTTGTCACCCTGCGCAAGGCTGGCATCAACTACAAGGGCCTCTGTCCGTTCCACGACGACAAGACTCCCTCGTTCATGGTGTCGCCCACAAAGGGTATATGCCACTGCTTTGCCTGCGGCAAGGGCGGCAATGCCGTCAATTTCCTTATGGAGCACGAGCAGATAACATATCCCGACGCCTTGCGATGGCTTGCCAAGAAATACAATATCGAGATACAGGAGCGCGAACTGTCGGCAGAGGAGAAGCAACAGGCCAACGACCGCGAGAGTATGTATATCGTGAATGAGTGGGCGAGGGGCTACTTTGAGGATATCCTCAAGAAGAACCCCGACGGACAGGCCATCGGATTGCAGTATTTCCGCAGTCGTGGCATACGCGATGACATCATCGAGAAATTCAAACTGGGATATGCCCTCCCCAAGCGCGACGCCCTCTCCAGGGCGGCAGTGGCTGCGGGATATAAGGAGGATTATCTTGTGAAGACCGGACTTTGCTATCGCAGGGACAATGGTGAGCTTGTTGATCGATATGCCGGACGAGTGATATTCCCGTGGTTCTCGGTGGCAGGCAAGGTGAACGCTTTCGGCGGACGATTGCTCGACTCGCGCACCAAGGGCGTGCAGCAAAAATATGTCAATTCGCCTGAGTCGGACATATTCCATAAGGAGCGCGAACTCTATGGTCTTTATCAGGCTAAGCGCGAGATTGCCAAGCAGGACCATGTGTATATGGTGGAGGGATACACGGATGTCATCGCCATGCACCAGTGTGGTATATGTAATGTGGTGGCAAACTCGGGTACAGCTCTCTCTATTCATCAGATCAAGGCCCTGCGACGCTTTACGTCCAACATCACACTGCTCTACGACGGCGACGAGGCTGGTATTCATGCCGCCATGCGAGGCACCGACATGCTATTGGCTGAGGGAATGAACGTGAAGGTGTTGCTATTGCCCGACGGCGACGACCCCGACAGTTTTTCTCGCAAACACTCGGCTGAGGAGTTCAGAAAGTATATTGAGGACAATCAAACCGACTTCATCCGCTTCAAGTCGGATGTCATGCTTCGTGGTGTCAACGACCCGATAAAGCGTTCGGAGGCCATCACGAATATTGTGCGCAGCATATCGGTGATACCCAATCAGATAACGCGCGACACGTATGTGCATGAATGTGCCGACCGACTGCAAATCAATGAGCAGACATTGATAAACACGATGAACTCCTTCATCCGTGGAGATATCGAGGCTGCGCAAAAGGACCAGGAGCGCGAGGCACGGCGACAGGCTTCAGAAGCACCAGCTTCGGGTGTTCCTAATCCATCCCCCATCGCCCCGGCCTCCGACAATCCCATCGAGGTGTTGCTCGTCCAACTGATATTGCAGCATGGTGGAGACATCATATATAATGATGTGAAGACCGCCGACGGTGAGGTCATCAATCTCACCGTGGCGCAGTTTATCGACTACGATCTCTCGCAGGACAACTTGCACTTCTCAAATCCCATATATCAGACAATACTCACCGAGGCAGCCGCCCATAGCGGTGACGAGGGCTTCGACCCTGCTGCCTTCTTTGCCTCTTATCATGATATTGAGGTGAGTAGTGTGGCATCGCGCCTCACGTTCAACAAGTATCAGCTGTGCCGTAGTCTTGAGATGAAACCCGACGAGGAGGCTGTGCGTCTCAACACCATCCACCTCTTGTCGGAATTCAGGGCTCACACGGTGCAGAACATGCTCAATGCCCTCAAGCGCCGCCTTGCCGAGGCTCAGCGCGCGAAGAACGGGGATGAGGTGAGGGCTATACTCAAGGAGATGATGGACGCACGCACACTGCGCGACACTATCGCCGACAGTGTGGGGCAGAGCTTGGTCAGAAATCTATGATTTCTGAAATTAAAAAATTAAAAAATTAAAGAATTAAAGAATTAAAGTTTTGTGCACGGACTGTATATTTTCTTCTTAGTTATCTACGAGATAATAAAGGTGGTGGCGATACTACATGTCCTGATGGACAATCGCCAACCGGTGAAGACGATGGCTTGGGCCATGGTCATATATTTCGTGCCGATAGTGGGACTGGTGCTCTATCTCTTCTTCGGCATCAACACCCGTCGCGAGAAACTCATCAGTCAGCGCAGTCTCGACCAACTCACCCGCCGCTCCATGTTAGGTTTTGTCGATCAGGACGATATGCAAGTGCCCGAGCGCCATAAGCAGATGGTGGAACTGTTTATCAACGACAATTCGTCGCTCCCTTTTAATAATAATAAGGTGGAACTCTTCACCAATGGACATTCGTTTTTCCTCTCGCTCATCGCCGACATGGGCCGAGCTCGCCATCATATCCATGTGGATGTGTATATCTTCGAGGATGATGCTCTCGGTCGGCTTGTGCGCGATGTGCTCATCGACAAGGCACGCCAGGGAGTGGAGGTAAGGGTGATATATGATGACGTAGGTTCGTGGTCCACTGACAGCGAGTTTTTCGAGCAGTTGCGAGATGCCGGTATTGAGGTGAGTGCATTCCTGCCCGTGCGCTTCCCGCAGTTTGCCGGCAAGGTCAACTACCGCAACCACCGCAAGCTCTTTGTAATCGACGGTGAGATAGCTTATGTTGGTGGATATAATATAGCCTCGCGTTATGTGAAGGGTAGGGGTGGCCTTCCATGGCGCGACACGATGGTCAGGATTACAGGCAATGGGGTGTATGGCATACAGCGCACGTTCCTCATCGACTGGTATTTCGTTGACCGCACCATGATTTCAAGTCGCGATTATTATCCCCCGATGTCGTCTTCTGTCGTCTCTGGTTGCATCTCTCAGATGGTGAACAGCAGTCCCGCCTCTCCCTATCCTTCCATCATGCAGGGATATCTTAGGGCATTGATCGAGGCGCAACGCTATGTTTATATCCAAACACCCTATTTCATGCCCACCGAGTCGGTGCTTGTGGCGATGAAGACCGCCGCCATCGGTGGAGTGGATGTGCGCCTGATGGTGCCTCGCAAGGGCGACGCCCACGTGGTGGCATGGGCTTCGCGCACTTATCTGCGCGAGATTATCGAAGCCGGGGTTAAGGTGTATATGTATAATGGAGGCTTTTTGCATAGCAAGATACTTGTCACCGACGACAGTATGGCCACTTGCGGTTCGACGAATGTTGACTTCCGCAGTTTCGAGAATAATTTCGAGTCGAATGTGTTCTTCTATGACGCTGATACGGCAGTGAGATTTCGCAAGATGTTTGAGGTTGACATCAATTCGTCAGTCCTTCTCAATGATCTCACCCCCGAACAGTTGCACACCTCCTTCCTCTCACGCCTGTGGGAGAGCATAACGAGGTTGCTGGCGCCGGTGATGTGAGGGGGATTAGGAATTAGGGATTAGGAATTAGGAATTAGGGATTAGGAATTAGGAATTAGGGATGAGGAATTATTATTTATATATTGACGAGAATCCTTTGGCGATTGACCTGGAGTCGGCACTCGCCATGATGACGGAGCAGAGACGCGCCAAGGTGCTTGCCTTCAAGCATGAGCAAGGCCGCAAACTCTCTGCTGCCGCCTATATGCTGCTGTGCAAGGCATTGAGGGAGGAATATGGAATTGATGAGCCTCCGGTGTTTGATTATTCCGAGCACGGCAAACCGTCGATAGTGGGGCATCCCGAGATATACTTCAATCTCAGTCATTGCCGATCTGTGGCTGCTTGTGTGGTGTCTTCGTCGCCTGTGGGAGTAGATGTGGAAGAAGTGAGGGAGTTCAAGGATTCCCTTGCGCGTTATGTCCTCAACGACGATGAGTATGCCATGGTTTCATCCTCGTCCCAACCTGCTCGCGAGTTCATCCGTCTATGGACTATGAAGGAGTCATATCTCAAACTCACGG
>CALZMK010000231.1 GCA_945788545.1 uncultured Prevotella sp. | reverse complement strand
GGTGATGACCCGCCGACCCGAGCAACTCAGCGTCGCCGAGTTTGTCGATTTGACGAACTTGGTCGCTGCTGAACTTTAATTTCTTGGGGTTTTATGACATACGCCTTCAGAATGCGCTGGTCCTCCAATGGCCGGTCGTTCTTGTCGGTGGCTGTCTGTTGTATCTTGTCAACAACGTCCAGTCCTTCCACGATTTCGCCGAAAACGGTGTATCCTCCATCAAGATGGGGGATGCCGCCAACGGTCTTGTATGTCTCACGCATCTCGGGAGTGAGCTTCACCCGATAGCCGTATAGGGTGTCGAGGCGTTGCTGCATCTTGTCGAGTTCCTCGTCGGTGAATTTCTTTCCCCAAGCCAAGTAGAAATGGCATGCGCTCGACTCGCGATAGGGGTTGGCGTCGTCAGGTTCGCGTGCCGCTGCCAACACTCCGCGGCGATGGAATATCTGTGGCAGACGAAGTTCCTGTTCAACTGTCCAGTCGAGGTCGCCCTCACCGAGGAATTGGCCCGGAAGGGCATTCTTGCTCTTGGGGTCGCCACATTGTATCATGAAATCCTTGATGACGCGATGGAAGAGCAGGGAGTCATATACGTGGAGATTCACCAGTTTGACGAAGTTGTCGCGATGGAGCGGTGTGGAGTCGTAGAGGCGCAGTCGGATGTTGCCGGCTGTTGTCTCGAGCATCACCTCTGTTGGCTTCTGCTTGTCTTGTGCGTAGGCTGTCATCGACAGTGCCATGCATAAAATGACGAATAACTTTTTCATGCTTTTTTTTGTTTGTATTGATTAAAAAATGTAATTATCTGCCTAAATTTGCCTTGCAAAGGTAATAAAAGATGTTGAAATGCCAAAATAAAAGGCGAAAATTTTTGTATTCGCAATAATTTTTGTACTTTTGCAAGCAAAAGAATTAATAACAGATTTAAGAAATGAGTAAGTTAGTAATCAACAATTATGAAGAGTTTGCCGCCATGCTCGGCAAGAATCTCGGAGTTTCTGAATATGTCGAACTATCACAGGAGCGCATCAACATGTTTGCCGATGCCACTCTCGACCATCAGTGGATACATGTCAATCCCGAAAAGGCAGCTGTGGAGAGTCCGTTCAAGACTACCATCGCCCATGGTTATCTCACTCTTTCGATGCTTCCCTATCTGTGGAATCAGATTATCGAGGTGAATAATCTCAAGATGATGGTGAACTATGGTATGGACAAGATGAAGTTCGGACAGGCTGTTAAGTCGGGCGAGTCAATCCGCCTTGTGGCCGACCTTGCGTCTATTGCCAACTTGCGTGGCACTGTGAAGGCCGAAATCAAGTTCCGTATCGAAATCAAGGACCAGCGCAAACCGGCGCTCGAGGGCAACGCTTTGTTCCTTTACTACTTTGAGAATTAGGAATTAGGAATTAGGAATTAGGAATTGCTGCGCAAACCGAATGCAGAGCCGAGCTTGCTCGAGCTATGCTGAGGTGAAGCCAGCAATCGACGAAGTCAATTAGGAATTAGGAATTGAGGCTGTCGAGTATCATAGTAAAGATAATATTGCCCCTGGTGTTGGGTGGAGCGATATTGTATTGGATGTATCGGGATTTTGATTTCGGTAGTATCCGTCATATACTTTTCTACGAGATGAACTGGATGTGGATGTTGCTGTCGTTTCCCTTTGGAATATTGGCGCAGGCATTCCGCGGATGGAGATGGCGACAGACATTGGAACCTATAGGCGAGACGCCACGCAGCTCGGTGAGCGTCTATTCGGTGTTCCTCTCCTATGCCGCCAGTCTTGTCATTCCGCGTGTGGGCGAGTTCACCCGTTGCGGTGTGCTCAAGCGATATGACGGGGTGTCGTTCTCCAAGGCATTGGGCACTGTGGTGACCGAGCGTGCCATCGACTCACTTGTCGTGGCGGGATTCTCGGGACTTACGCTCTTGTTGCAGTTGAACATCTTCAGCGTGTTCTTCTCGCGCACAGGCACGAGCATGGAGTCCATCCTCAGCCGTTTTTCGCTCATGGGATATTTTGTCACAGCCGTTTGCGGTATGTCGGCATTGGTGCTTCTCCATTTCCTGCTCAAGAAGCTATCTATATATAATAAGGTGAAAGCCACATTGGGCGGAATATGGCAAGGCGTGATATCGCTGAAGAACGTAAGGAATATCCCTCTCTTCATCTTTTTCACCTTTGGGATTTGGGCAAGTTATTTCCTGCACTATTATCTCACATTCTTCTGCTTCGACTTTACGTCTCACCTTGGCATCGGATGCGCGATGGTCACCTTTGTGGTGGGAAGCATTGCTGTTTTGGTGCCAACACCGAATGGGGCGGGACCATGGCATTTCGCCGTCAAGACAATGCTTATCCTATATGGTGTGGCCGACCAGAATGCACTCTACTTCGTGCTCATAGTGCACACGGTGCAGACAATGCTCGTGATTCTCATGGGCATATATGCGTGGGTGGCGGTGTCATTTCTTTCGCAGAAAGAAATGAAATTAAAGAATTAAAAAATTAAAGAATTAAAAAATTAAAGAATTAAAAAATTAAAATATTAAAATATTTACGCCTTATGGAAATTAAAAATCTACAGCCGGAATGTATCTGGCGCAACTTTGACGCACTGACACAGGTGCCGCGTCCGTCAGGACATCTTGAGAAAGTGCAGCAGTTCCTCCTCGACTTCGCTAAGAGAGTGGGAGTGGAGGCATTCAAGGATGCTGCCGAGAATATAGTGATGCGAAAACCCGCATCCGAGGGTATGGAAAACAAGCCGGGAATCATCCTCCAGGCTCACATGGACATGGTGCCACAGAAGGCTCCCGACAGTGAGCATAACTTCGAGACCGACCCCATACAGACATATATCGACGAGGAAGGGTGGGTGAGAGCTAAGGGTACTACTCTTGGTGCCGACAACGGACTCGGTGTGGCTGCAATTATGGCTGTTATGGAAGACAAGACTTTGAAGCACGGACCTATCGAGGGACTTATCACTGCCGACGAGGAAACAGGAATGTATGGTGCCAACGACCTGCCGGCGGATGAACTGCACGGCGACATACTGCTCAATCTCGACTCCGAGCACTGGGGAAAGTTTGTCATCGGTAGTGCTGGAGGTATAAATGTTACAGCCACCCTCGACTATAAAGAGGTGGAGACCGACCCCGAGGATGTGGCAGTGAAGGTGACTCTGAAGGGACTGCGTGGCGGACATTCAGGACTTGAAATCAATGTAGGACGCGCCAATGCCAACAAACTCATGGTGCGCTTCGTGCGCGAGGCCATTGCCGAGTGTGAGGCTCGCCTTGCCACATGGCACGGAGGAAATATGCGCAATGCCATCCCATATAAGGCCGAGGTGGTGCTCACACTGCCTAAGGAGAACGTGGAGGCTCTCAAGGAGATGGTGGATGACTGGCGCGAGACATTCATCGACGAATATAAGGGCATTGAGAACGGTATCGAGTTCTTTGCCGAGGACGTGGAGACACCCAAGATGGAGGTGCCTGTGGAGATACAGGACAACCTCGTGGATGCCATCTATGCCGTGCACGACGGAGTAATCCGCATGATTCCCGCTTATCCCGACGTGGTGGAGACATCAAGCAACCTTGCCATCATCGACATCGAGGGCGGAAAGACTCTCATCAAACTCCTGCCAAGAAGTGCGCGCGAGGATATGAAGGACTATGTGACAACAATGATATCGAGCTGCTTCGCGATGGCTGGCATGAAGGTGGAGACAGGTGGCAGCTATGGCGGTTGGGACCCAAATCCCGACAGTCCTCTTCTCGCTAAACTGATGAACATCTATAAAGAGCAGAACGGCGAGGATGCCATTGTGCAGATCGACCATGCCGGACTCGAGTGTTCTATCATCCTGGGCAAGTATCCCCATCTCGACGTAGTGTCGTTGGGTCCCGACATCCGTTCGCCTCACTCTACAAGCGAGCGTGCCCTCGCAAGTTCGGTAGAGCCGTTCTGGCGCCTGCTCAAGGCAGCACTTGAAGATTAAGTTCCAATGTATTTTTAAACCACAGAGTTTATGAGATTAAGA
>CALZMK010000230.1 GCA_945788545.1 uncultured Prevotella sp. | reverse complement strand
CGCATGCCTGGCATTCTGATGTCAGATATAATCAGGTCGGGTGTGTTTCCAGCCTGAAGCCATTTTACTGCCTGCAATCCATCAGGCAACCACTGCACGTCGTAGTCACTCATAAGGTATATCGAAAGCACTTTGGCAATCGTTTCCTTGTCGTCCAAGATTAATATTTTCTTCTTCATAATTATATTGTGGTAATATATTACATGTGCAAAGGTATGAAAAAAAAACGAAACAAGGATATTTTTTTTGTTTTTTTTTTAATAAATCGGCAAAAAAATTTTTTTTTTCCATATTTTGAGGGAAAATTTGTGTTCAAACGTATTATAATTGATAAAAAGTTGATAATCGATTATTAAAAGTTTACGAATATGGCAAGAAGGTTATTATTAGGATTTGACGTGGGAAGCAGTTCGGTGAAGGCTTCACTCGTTGACGCAGACACTGGCAAGTGTGCTGCAACTGCATTTTATCCCGAACAGGAAGCACCGATTTTGGCAGTCAAGGCCGGATGGGCCGAGCAAGATCCTCAGATGTGGTGGGAGAATGCCAAACTGAGTCTCAAGAAGATTATGTGTGAGGCCAATGCCAAGGCCGATGAGATTGCAGCGATAGGTATTTCCTATCAGATGCATGGTTTGGTGTGTGTTGACAAGTATTTGAATGCTCTTCGTCCGTCAATCATCTGGTGCGACTCTCGTGCCGTGCCTTATGGCGAGAAGGCTTTCCGCGAGTTGGGTTCCGACAAGTGTTTGCAGCATCTCCTCAACTCCCCAGGAAATTTCACTGCAGCCAAGTTGGCATGGGTGAAGGAAAACGAACCGCAATTGTTCGAAAAAATTCACAAGGTGATGCTACCTGGTGACTATATCGCCATGCGTCTCAGTGGAGTTGCCAACACTACTGTGAGCGGATTGAGCGAGGGCATGTTCTGGGATTTCAAAGAGAACAATGTGGCAGATTTCCTGCTCGACTATTACGGATTCGAGAAGTCGATGTTGGCGGATATAGTTCCGACATTCAGTGTGCAGAGTGTCGTATCTGCCGAAGCAGCCGCAGAGACTGGTTTGAAGGCAGGAACACCGATTACTTATCGTGCGGGCGACCAGCCCAACAATGCTTTGAGTCTCAATGTATTCAATCCTGGTGAGATTGCCTCTACTGGCGGAACATCAGGAGTTGTATATGGTGTGCTTGGTGAAGTGAACTACGACCCGAAGAGCCGTGTGAACACCTTTGCCCATGTAAATCACAGCGACGAGCAGACTCGCCTTGGTGTTTTGTTGTGCATCAATGGTTGTGGCATTCTCAATGCCTGGACACGTCGCAACATAGCTCCCGAGGGCATTGGATATGCCGACATGAACAAGTTGGCCGCCGGTGTACCTATTGGTAGCGATGGCGTGAGTGTTATCCCATTTGGCAATGGTGCCGAGCGCGTGCTTGAGAACAAGGAGATCAACTGCACTGTCAGCGGTATCAATTTCAACAAGCACAACAAGGCTCACATTGTCAGGGCTGCTCAGGAAGGCATTGTCTTCAGCTTCTGCTATGGTATGGAAGTGATGCAGCAGATGGGAATGAGTATCAGCAAGATACATGCCGGTAAGGCTAATCTGTTCCTCAGCGACATTTTCCGTGATACACTTGCCGGAGTGAGTGGAGCCACTATCGAACTCTACGACACCGATGGTAGCGTTGGTGCAGCCAAGGGAGCCGGTATTGGAGCCGGAATCTACAAGGACAACAACGAGGCTTTCGCCACACTTGACAAGTTGGCTGTTATCGAGCCAGATGTCAACAAGCGTTCGGAGTATCTCGATGCCTACGGCAGATGGAAGAACGTTCTCAACAAGAATGTATAAGTTTCGTTCGTACTCAATTTATGGGAGTTAAAGGAGTTTAAAGGAGTTAAGGGAGTTAAAGACGTATGTTTTCCCCTGAAAACTTCCCAAATGGATGAAAAGACTATTGTCTTTAACTCCTTTAAACTCCTTGAACTTCTTTTTACTCCCCAAAAGTTGAGCAAATGCGAAACTTAAGTATTTCAATATTTCAATTTTCAAATAAGGCTTTGCTGATACCATTCGAATAGTTTCTGCACTCCCTCGTCGATTTCAACTTTGTGAGTCCATCCAAGTGAGTGAAGTTTGCTCACGTCGATAAGCTTGCGCATTGTGCCGTCGGGCTTTGAGGAGTCGAATTCCACTGTGCCCTCGAATCCCACTGCCTTCACCACCAGTTCCGACAGTTGGCGGATAGTCAATTCCTTGCCTGTTCCCACATTGATGTGGCAGTTGCGTATTTCGCCGAGCGACGGGATCGCGCCACCGCGTCCTTCACTGTTGTTGCGGTCAACGGCTCCGTCGGCCTTGGCTCCGTAGAACACCGACGAATATTTCTCAATGCCTATGATGTCCTTGAAATCCACGTTGAGCAGCACGTGCACGCTTGCGTCGGCCATATCCTCGCTCCACAGGAATTCGCGCAGCGGATTACCCGTTCCCCACAGCACTACCTTGTTGTCGTATATGCCATAGAATTCCAGTGCCTTGAGTATGCGCTCATGCGGATTGCTGCCGTCAACATTTCCCTCGCCGATGATAGCCTTGAGTTTCTCGTCGGGATTTATCGGGCGTTTGTTCATGTCGTTCTCGATAGCCTTCCAGTCGCCGTCGTGAATGAGCTTTGCGAGATAAATCTTTCGCATCATTGCCGGCATTACGTGAGAGTTCTCGAGGTGGAAGTTGTCGTTCGGACCATAGAGATTGGTAGGCATCACTGCGATATAGTTGGTGCCATATTGCAGATTATAGCTTTCGCACATCTTCAGTCCCGCGATTTTCGCGATGGCGTATTCCTCGTTGGTGTATTCCAGGGGCGATGTGAGCAGTGCGTCTTCCTTCATTGGCTGCGGAGCATTCTTTGGATAGATGCAAGTTGAACCGAGGAAGAGCAGTTTTTTAACTCCGTGTGAGTATGCGTTGCCGATGACATTGCATTGCATTTTCATGTTCTGCATGATGAAGTCGGCACGATAGAGCGAGTTGGCCATGATGCCGCCCACGAAAGCCGCTGCAAGCACGACAGCATCAGGCTTTTCGGTGTCGAAGAACTCCTTCACCGCATTCTGGTCGGTAAGGTCGAGCTCGCTGTGGCTTTTGCCCACGAGATTGTTGTATCCTCTTGCTTTGAGGTTGTTCCAGATGGCAGAACCCACGAGTCCGCGGTGTCCTGCCACATATATCTTACTGTCTTTTGAAAGCATGTGATTTTATTTTACAATTCCCTTTTCGAGATATTCAGCGAGGTTGGTGCGCATCACGCTTGCCACATGGTCGGCAGCCACTTTCTGCATGTCGTGGTTGACCATGATGTGTACGAGTTCCTCGAAGCTTGTGGTCTGTGGATTCCATCCAAGTTCCTTCTTCGCCTTTGTCGGGTCGCCCCAGAGGTTAACCACATCTGTGGGGCGATAGAAGTCTTCGCTTACTGCCACGACAGTCTTGCCAGTCTTCACGTCGATACCCTTCTCGTTGATGCCTTCGCCTTCCCAGCGCAGTTCGATGCCGGCATATTGGAATGCGAGTGTGGCAAACTCACGCACTGTGTGCTGCACGCCAGTAGCGATGACGAAGTCCTCGGGTGTGTCGTGCTGCAGTATGAGCCACATGCACTCCACATAGTCCTTGGCATAGCCCCAGTCGCGCAGCGAGTCGAGATTGCCGAGATAGAGGCAATCCTGCTTGCCCTGTGCAATACGTGCGGCGGCAAGTGTAATCTTTCGAGTGACGAATGTCTCTCCGCGACGCTCTGACTCGTGATTGAATAGAATACCCGAGCAGCAGAACATATTATAAGCTTCGCGATATTCTTTCACAATCCAGAATCCATACTGCTTGGCCACGGCATAGGGAGAATATGGATGGAACGGAGTGTTCTCATTCTGCGGCACTTCCTCCACCTTGCCATAGAGCTCGGATGTGGAAGCCTGGTAGATGCGGCATTTTTCGGTGAGACCGAGCTGGCGCACAGCCTCAAGCACACGGAGCACTCCGACAGCATCAACATCGGC
>CALZMK010000229.1 GCA_945788545.1 uncultured Prevotella sp. | reverse complement strand
AGGAAACAATACTTGAAGTAGTTGAGGTCGAAGAGCACACTGTCGGTATCAAACTCCGGTTGGGGATAGCATTGCGAGAAATCCAATCCGCGGGCACCGCGAATCTGCACATTGGGCAACTGGCGTATCGCCTTGATGAGCAGTTCCTTCTCCTTGACATTATATCGACCTCCAGCCTCGCGACCGCCCTTCAACGCGTCAAAAAGCGACACAGAGCCGAGGTCTTGCTGGAGATAACACAGTTCATCGTCGCTCACGGCAAGAACCTTGGGCACCGGAAGGCGTCGCTGGTCGAAATGATTGCTGAGATATATGAATGCGTGGTCCTCGTCGCGACTTGTCCCGACTACTCCCACAACGGTTGCCCCGTCCTTGTCGGCAAAGCGGTAATACTTGCGGTTGCTGCCCGCCCCCGGAAGGGCTGTCACACTCACAGGGTCGCTGCCCGCCCACTGCCGATATAATTGCAAAATATTCTGTTCAACGTCCATAATATATATAATAATGTGCAAAAGTACTCATAATTTCCGATATAACCAAGAAAAAGGCGAAATTTTTATTTTTTTGTTTCAAATCATAAAAAAAAGTGCCAAAAAGTTTGCAGATTAAAAGAAAATGTGTAACTTTGCAGCCGTAAACTTAAAAAAACAGTAAGAATGAAGAGAATGAACAACAATACTTGGTGGTGGCGCAACTCGAGATTCAAATAATCGCGGGCTATGTTGCCATACCTATATTTTAAGATATATGAGAGGCTCATCGCATACGCGGTGAGCTTCTTTTTTTTAGAATGTTTGAACAACAAAAATACAAAAGATATATGAAGAAATCGTTTTTAGTAGATGAGAAAGGCTTTTACGGGGATTTCGGTGGTTCATACGTGCCGGAAATCCTGTATGCCACAGTAGAGAAACTGAGGGAGCAGTATCTGCCCATACTCGAATCCAAGGAGTTTCAGGACGAATATATGTCACTGCTGCGCGACTATGTAGGACGTCCCTCTCCTTTGTATTACGCACGCCGAATGAGCGAGCGCTACGGTTGCCAACTCTATCTGAAACGCGAGGATCTCAACCACACAGGTGCACACAAAATCAACAACACCATAGGTCAGATTCTGCTGGCTAAGAAGATGGGGAAAAAACGTATCATCGCCGAGACAGGGGCAGGACAGCATGGTGTGGCTACGGCTACGGTGTGCGCACTGATGGACATGCCTTGCGTGGTGTATCAGGGTGCGCTCGACGTGGAGAGACAGCACACAAATGTTGAGAGGATGAAGATGTTGGGAGCGGAGGTGAGACCTGTGAAAACAGGAAACTGGACTCTGAAGGACGCCACCAACGAGGCAATCCGCGACTGGTGTTGCCATCCATCCGACACTTTCTATATCATAGGTTCTACCGTAGGTCCTCATCCCTACCCCGACCTCGTGGCGCGACTACAAAGTATCATCTCAAAAGAAATAAAGGAGCAGTTACAGGAGAAAATCGGTCGCGACTATCCCGACTATCTCATGGCTTGCGTGGGAGGCGGTTCGAATGCCGCTGGAACAATCTATCATTATATCGACGACGAGAGGGTGAAACTTGTTCTTGCCGAAGCTGGTGGACAAGGCGCTGAGACCGGTCATACCGCAGCCACTATTCATGCTGGCCGACTGGGTATCCTGCACGGAGCGAGAACGCTGGTGATGCAAACTCCCGACGGACAGATTATCGAGGCAGAGAGTATATCGGCCGGACTCGACTACCCTGGCATCGGACCTATGCATGCCAATCTCGCGTCGCAACATCGTGCCACGGTGTATTCAATCAACGACGACGAGGCTGTTAAGGCTGCCTATGAACTCACTCGCACAGAGGGTATCATCCCCGCACTCGAGAGTGCGCATGCCTTGGGTGTTCTACCCAAGATGAAGTTCAAGCCCGAGGATGTGGTGGTGCTAACCGTGAGCGGACGTGGCGACAAGGATGTGGAAACTTATTTGGCTAACAAACAAATGGCTGGAGAGTATGGCAATTTCTGATTGCATCAGAAATTGCAATTAAAAAATTAAAGAATTAAAATATTAAAGTTCGTTATACATTAATATAATATGGACAAGGTATTCTCATATTCTACGGCGAGCCGCACACTGCTTGCCGACTTATATACCCCGGTGGGGATATACATGAGACTCAGGGACATATATCCGCAGAGCGCACTGATGGAGAGTTCTGACTATCATGACTCCAACAACAGTCACTCATTTATTGGCATCAACCCTATCGCATCGGTGGCTATAAGTCATGGTGAGGCTATATGCACATTCCCCGACGGGGAGGTGACTCGACACGAGGTCAACCGCGACTATCGCTCGGACAAGGCCATCAACTCGTTTATTCAGAGATTCAAGGTGGAGGGCGAATATGCAGCATACTGCGGACTCTATGGTTATACGGCATTCAATGCCGTGAGATATTTCGAGGACATCCCCGTGAAGGACACCACGATGGAGAAGAACGACGCTCCCGACATGATGTATATTCTGTATAGAGACCTTATCGTATTCGACCACTTCAACAACAAACTGACCATCATCACATTAGGTGACGAATCGGCTCTCGACGATATCTACCGACAGATGAACAAGGCCAATGTGCATGCCTACGATTTCCATCCCGTGGGCGAGACAACATCTCCACTTACCGACGAGGAGCATAAGGCTAATATCCGCAAGGGTATCAAGCATTGTCTAAGGGGCGATGTCTTCCAGATTGTCATCGCACGCAGGTTTATACAGAAATATGAGGGCGACGACTTCAAACTCTATCGTGCACTACGCTCTATCAATCCATCGCCTTATCTGTTCTATTTCGACTTCGGAGGATTCCGCATCTTCGGTTCGTCACCCGAGACACATTGCCGCATCGAGGGACGCAAGGCATACATCGACCCTATCGCCGGAACAACCAAGCGCACCGGCGATGCAGAGGCTGACCGCAAGGCTGCGGAGTATCTGCGCAACGACGCCAAGGAGAATGCTGAACATGTAATGCTTGTGGATCTTGCACGCAATGACCTAAGTCGCAACTGCCATGACGTGAGAGTCGATTTTTACAAAGACCTGCAATACTACTCCCACGTGGTGCATCTGGTATCTCGCGTGAGCGGTACGCTCGACGAGGGAGCCGACCCTATCAAGGCGTTCATCGACACCTTCCCCGCCGGCACTCTCTCGGGTGCTCCTAAGGTGAGGGCTATGCAACTCATCAGTGAGATTGAGCCTCACAACCGTGGAGCATACGGAGGCTGCATCGGATTCATCGGTCTCGACGGGTCACTCAACCAAGCCATAACTATCCGCACATTCGTTTCGCGCAACGGCGAACTGTGGTTTCAGGCGGGAGGCGGTATCGTGGCTAAGAGCGACGAGGAATACGAACTCCAGGAGGTTAACAACAAACTCGGTGCTTTGCGCCGTGCAATATTAATGGCTGAAGAAATGTAGTGTTATGAAGATAGTTATCATTGACAATTACGACTCGTTTACTTATAATCTGAGTCATCTGATTAAAGAAATTGGTGCCGAAGTAACGGTGATACGCAACGACCAGTTTACACTCAACCAACTGGAACCGTTTGACAAAATCGTTCTTAGTCCAGGTCCTGGCATTCCGTCGGAAGCAGGATTACTGCTTGATGTCATCAAGACATACAAGGGACGCAAACCTATCCTCGGTGTATGCCTTGGCCATCAGGCAATTGGCGAGGTTTTTGGCGGCACTCTCGAAAACCTGAGCGATGTGTTCCATGGTGTGGCTACCGAGGGCACGCAGTTCTCCAACGACTATATCTTCGACTCGCTGCCCAAGCGCATCACCATGGGCAGATACCACTCATGGGTGGTGAGCCGCGAAAACTTCCCCACATGCCTGGAGGTGACTGCCGTGAGCGACGAGGGACAGATTATGGCATTAAAGCATAAAAATTATGACATCCATGGCATACAGTTCCATCCCGAATCTGTACTCACACCTGAGGGCAAGACTATCGTCAAGAATTTCATTGAACGCCAATGAACTTTAATCTTTTA
>CALZMK010000228.1 GCA_945788545.1 uncultured Prevotella sp. | reverse complement strand
CCTCTACAGGTTATCAATGATATTCGGTTAAACACAGGGTTTTACTGGTGAGCCTAAAAAACACAATCTATTATCTTGACAACTATCAGTGGATAATTATGGATGGAGCCTATCCGGAACTATAAAATACTGGCGATAATGAAGTTTCCGACGCCAAAAACTTGCAAACGATGAAAATAGTAACTATCTTTGCAACATGATTAATCATCGATTGAAGATTGACAAGTCGTATAGACAGAGATATTGTCCCACAGCTGTAATCAGGGCATCTTGTTGCTATGGTTTTCAGGGCCAGGAAGTATATTTCTATTCCTGTAACAAGTGGCGTTCAGCTTCGCATATTGGTTCTGTTATGAAAATACCTTATTTTTCTCAATAAATAGCATTTTTGGGGATATAGCCTTGCATATTACAAAAACAAATATTATCTTTGCGACGTCAATGCGAACCGACCCGATATCGTATTTTCATCATTCAGGATTAAACCTTATCGTGCTTCGGATGTCATATTATCAGAATGCATCGGCAAGAAGCAATGCCGAACATCAGAATTATACAGATATGCAATTAAAATATCAACTACATTACTTTAAACAATTTTTACTTATGCGAAAACTTTTTATTGCAACACTCACAGCAATCACCATGTTATGTGGTGCAGGTCAGGCACAGGCTCAGTGGGGCCGTCCAGCTCCTGAAGACCCAACGGGTCTTAAAGATGCCTACAAGGATTATTTCAAGGTCGGTGTCGCTGTTAACATGCGTAACATGCGCAATCAGGATGAGATCAAGCTCATCCTGAAGGAGTACAACAGCATCACTGCCGAAAACGACCACAAGGTAGGAGAGATCAATCCAAAGGAAGGCGTGTATAACTGGGGTCCAGCCGACTCGATTGCAGATTTCTGTCGCGCCAACAACCTCCCAATGCGACTCCACAACCTCTGCTGGCACAGCCAGTTTGCCGACTGGATGATGTATGACAAGAAGGGTAACTTCGTGAAGAAGGAGGTCTTCTATAAGCGCCTTCGCGAGTATATCATGACCGTTGTGCAGCGCTATGCGGATGTCACTTATGCCATCGACGTTGTCAATGAGGCAATAGCCGACGATGCTCGTCCACGTTTCCTTGGCCCAGGCAAGGGCTTCGAGGCTCCAAGTCCTTACCGCCAGTCAAACCTCTTCAAGCTCTGCGGTGATGAGTTCATCGCCAAGGCATTCCAGTTTGCCGAAGAAGCCATCACAGCTGCTGGCAAGCCAGAGATCCAGCTTTATTATAATGACTACAACGCTGCCGACCCTGGCAAGCGCGACCGCATCTACGACATGGTCAAGAAGATGAAGGAGGTGTATGGCGTGCGTGTCGATGGTATCGGCATGCAGGGTCACTACAATGTGTTTGGCCCAAGCAATGAGGACATCGACGCTGCCATCACCAAGTATGCCACCATCGTCAAGAACGTGCAGTTCACCGAGATGGACATCCGTGCCAACGAGGAGATGGGTGGTCAGCTTCAGTTCAGCCGTCAGGGTATGGAGATCAAGCAGTATGTCAAGGATCTTCACACTGCCAAGTGGAACGACCTCTTCCGTATTCTCCGCAAGCACAAGGATGTCATCAACTCTGTGACTTTCTGGAACGTATCGGACAAGGACTCATGGGTAGGCACTGCCAACTATCCGCTCCTTTTCGACAAGGATCTCAAGAAGAAGGCTGCCTACAATGCTGTCAAGAAGTTCGACCTCGCAGTCGATAATGCTGTCATCAAGGAAGACTTCGTGCCTAACAGTCTCAATCAGCCTGGTCAGGAATATCCACAGGTCAACTCACAGGGCTATGCTCGCTTCCGCATCGACGCTCCTCAAGCAAAGTCGGTCATCGTCAGCCTCGGTCTCGGCGGACATGGCGGTACTGTTCTCCACAAGAACAAAGAGGGCATCTGGGAAGGAACAACCGAAGCACCAATGGACCCAGGTTTCCACTACTATCACCTCACTATCGATGGCGCTACTGTCAACGACCCAGGCACAGCCAATTTCTTCGGTTCATGCCGATGGGAGAGTGGTATCGAGATCCCAACCAATGCCGACAAGGACTTCTATGCTGTCCGCAATGACATCGAGCATGGTCAGTACCATGTGATTCAGTTCTGGAGCGAGAGCACCAAGTCGATGAAGCGTGCCTTTGTCTATGTTCCTGCCGGCTATGGCAAGAACCTCGACAAGAAGGGTAATGTAGTTGCCAAGGGCACTCAGAAGCGTTATCCTGTGCTCTACCTCCAGCATGGTTGGGGTGAGAACGAGACTTCTTGGCCAGTTCAGGGTCGCGTCAACCACATCATGGACAATCTCATTGCCGATGGCAAGTGCGAACCATTCATCGTAGTTATGACCTATGGCATGACCAACGACTTCAAGTTCGGCTCGCTCAGCCGTGGTGGTGACTTCCACTCTGCATTCGAGAAGGTGCTCATCGACGAGCTCATCCCATACGTCGATGCCAACTTCAACACCATCGCCGACCGTGACCACCGCGCTATGGCAGGTCTCTCAATGGGAGGCATGGAGACTCACCTCATCACTCTCGACCGTCCTGATGTCTTCGGTTACTGGGGACTCCTCTCAGGAGGACTCTACACCAAGGAAGAGCTCGACAAGGCTTCTGAAACAGCAAAGCCTCATCTCATCTTCATGTCAACAGGCGAGAAGGAGAATCCTGTAGGCACTCGCAAGGCTGCCGACGACCTCAATGCCGCTGGCTACAATGCCATGAGCCACGTATCAGAAGGCACCGCCCATGAGTTCCTCACTTGGCGCCGTGCTCTCTACACAGTAGCTCCATTCCTCTTTAAGAAGTGATAAGGATAACCGATAACTAACATAATAAGGATAGCAAGATATGTTTTCTTGCTATCCTTATTTGTTTAGTTATATTCCTTTTATAATGTCATTACTCCATCAGCTTGATTATCATTATTTTTGGGTACAATTATAAACAATTCTGCCAAATAATGATGTGTTTCCTTATTTATTCACTCATATTTACTCTTTTTTGTACGGAAACTAACGATTCCTATGCCAAAAACACAATTTTTCAATGAGAGATGCAATCCCTATTACATAAGTAAAGACTTTATATAAAGCTTTGTTTTTGCCTCGATCGATGTCGTATAGTCCTTATTTCCACCCTCCTTTTTCCTGTTACTTTCCAGCTACTACCTGCTTCGCGAATGGCAAGGTTACTTCGGTTACTCTGGTTACTCCACTAGTTTGTATGGGGGAAAAGGGTTTTAATTATATATAATATAATTAACCATCTATATATACCAGCCTACCCGAAAAAATACCCACATGAGGAGTAACCGGAGTAACCGAAGTAACCGGCACTTTTGCGATATCGAGGATAAAAATTTTTTTCCTCGCGAGGAAACTAAAATCGCCACCTATGGTTACCTCGGTTACTCCGGTTACTCCTCATGTTGGTATATATAGCATTGCTGCCAAAGTATGCAGTAAAGCTATAGCAACAGTTTTTGGAGGAATATTTTCAATTATGGAGCAAATTCCTGTAGGCGTGCATTCTGCCAATAGTACATATATTGCACTCAATTAAATATGCAATACCCATAAAAATGCGATTAAAACGATGACTTTTGATAGAAATTTAGGTGTTTTGACTCTGTTTTCAAATATTATCATTATTTTTGCAATCAAATTTTATTAATAATGTACGTCTGGAACGTAAGATTAATCGCATCAAAGTAATGCTTGCAGAGAAAAGAAAAACCAACAAGTGGTTGTCCGAACAAGTAGGCAAGGATCCTGCAACTGTCAGCAAGTGGTGTACAAATATGGCACAACCCTATGCCCCCTTCATTGTCCCTTAAATATAATAGGGTGGGTAATTTGTAAAAAATATATACCTTAGATTAGCGTTTATCTCCTGCTCGAATACAAAAACACTCTCTAATCAGCACTTTTTCCTCTAAACATTTGCTTCGTACAAGAAAAAGACGTATCTTTACGTGAGTTCGACGAATATACTTTATAATAAAGTAAGCTGCCTGTCATTTGCAAT
>CALZMK010000227.1 GCA_945788545.1 uncultured Prevotella sp. | reverse complement strand
CAAGTTTGAGTTGACTATCAATTTCGTGCTTGTCGATAACACTGTCCACACTGTCAAGGCGGATGTCACCGAACAGTTTGAGGAATGGTATGAGGAACACAAGATTGACGTAGGTCTTGACCTCGACCTCGATATTGATGTGAAGATGGAGGTGGACCTCCCGCCCGCAGTGGAAGACCCAGAGGATGTTGAAGGTCTTGAGACTGAGACAATTCCATGGAATGACATTATTCAAGAAATTATATTGTAAAATTAATATAAACTCAAAAAATATGAAAAAGAATACTTTTATTATGTATGCGGCACTGCTCGCACTTGGCAGTTGCACAAATGAAGTCAACGAAGAAGGTTTCATTGACAAGGCCAACACTATCTCGTTTAATGCTTATTCGTCAAAGACAAGAGCTTATGACGCTGGCGACGTAACTATTACAGAGATGAAAGAAGGTAGTTTCGGTGTTGTGGGATATGAATTCAACAACACCCTCTATCTCGGTTCTGCTAACAAGGCTATCGAACAGGTTTGGAAAGATGATGCCAGTGTAACAGGTGAGGGCTATTGGGTTTATAAAAACGAAGGTGATGCAAAATATTGGCCAGCGACAGGCAATATGGATTTCTTTGCCTATTTTCCTTATTCTGAGACTGGTGATGTTTTTGCAACAACCAAGAATGATACAGACCCAGTAATGACCATTACCAACAATAGTGGAAAGCAAGATGTGCTGTTTGCCAGGGTTGCCGACAGGTCGCAAATAGACCGTGTACATTTGTATTTCAATCATGCATTGTCAAAAATTGCTTCCATGAACATTAATGTTACAGCCAGCGACATTGAGGTAGTAGTGTCGAAAGTGGAAATACTGAACACTTCAACAAAGGGAAAAATTTTAGTTGACAATTCAGGAAATGCTAAATATAGTGATGGCACCGAACCACGTACATTTGAGTTGCAGTCGCCTGTTACGCTAAATAGTACTGTTGGTGATGTTAATCTCTTTAACAACTCAGCCAATGGTTATGTTTTCGCTACAAATTCAACGATTCATCACAATGTGTATGGAACAGGAAAAGCCATGTGGAATGGAAATAAGGGTACGTTGAATGGAGGCAATCTTTCTACCAGCGGTTTGGTTTGCATCCGACTTACATGTAAGGTTAAAGCCGGAGGGACGTATCTTGTAGGAAATGAAACCAAAGATGGTGAAATGTACATCCCTATGTGTGCTACAATTGAAGGTACAGAAATTAACGAACTATTGGCAGGCAGACGTTACTACTATAATATTATTATGTCGAGCAACGTAGGCTTTAAGGACAATGGTGACCCAGTAAACATTGCCAAGATTCATTTTGGTGTGAACGAAGTGAAAAAATGGGATGACGTAACTTCCATCACCATAGAACTATAAAAGGCAATTATGCAGCTGCTTCGCCCGTCAATACTCCTGTCCATCCCTTTGCTGCTCTTCAGCTGCAATAAAGTGGATGAATCATCCGGGGAAAATATCTCCGGGGGTTCTCCCATTATGCTGTCAGCCGAAGCGACGCCACCTGTCACAAAGTCGTATATCCCCCAGGGGATGTACGACAACTTCAAGGTGTGTGCGGCAATGGAAAAGGAAGGCACGCAGACGGTTGTGATGAACGGCTACGACGTGAAATTCGTTAATGACGATTGGTCGTATGTCAACGACACGCAGCATCTGATGTATTGGAACAGCTTCGCCGATAGATACCTCTTTACTGCCGGTGCGCCCATCAACGCAGTCAAGGCCATAAGCCCAACGTCGATGACATTGCATCTCGAAAACAACACGACGGGGAGTGCAATGGCTGCGGAACCGCTGAAGATAGAATATGGTTCGGCTGACTTCGCCAAGACGGTCAGCCTCCGATTCGCCTATGCACATTGCAGGGTATGTGTGGCTTTTGAAAACAGTTCCACAGAGGATATTGCGGTTACAGACATCAAGCTGACTCCCAAAGACGCAATCACATCCAAGGCAAACTTGACGTATAACTATGATTGGAGCACAACTCCTGCGACATCCACTGCGCAATTGTCTGACAAGGGAACGAGTGGAGCAATTCTTGGTTTTGCCAATGTGAGCATCCCGGCAGGCACCGACAAAGACAATGCCGTAGTCTCGGAAACCCGCTACTACTGCGTGCCCGATGCCTCGAACACCACACAATGGACGGTGTCGCTGAAATGCAATGGTGAAGTGAAGACAGCTGATTTTGTGAACGACAAGACATGGGAGAGCGGCAAGAACTACATCTATTTATTCAGTCTGATAGAGAAAAACCCAAAACTCGTTAATGTCATAACGCAAGACATGTTCTTTGACTGCAATGACATTGTGTCGGGAGGGGAGTTCTCAGACTCTGACATGACTGAATAGATTATAAGTAGATAAAAGTAGATAAATGAAGATAGTAGGAGATATGGGACGTATGTTCAGGCCTTTCTTTGGTTTTATCCTATTAGCGCTGTCGTTGCTCTATTCGTGCAACGATGAGCAGACTATGTCCGATTCCGTCAGGCGACTGGACATATCCTTCGCCGATGGTCAGACAAGGAGCTCATGGTATGACAACACCGACAGCGAAGGGGGCAAGGTGAGCTATATATGGGATAATAATGGCGACAATATGCTTACTGCCATAAAGCATGGCGGCAAGTATGTGCCGTTCTATGAGTCGTTGTCTTCAACTGCTCAATACTACACGCCTACAAGCTTTGAGTCCGTCGATGAGGCTAAGTCGAAAATCAAGCTACAGACAAAACTCGGAGTGAAATATGACTTGGCGGATGGAGAATACGTAATTCCCGTGGCGGCAGATGACGATATGTACTGCTGCCACCCCACCAATCATCTGATAAATATCAGTAGTGGTGCCAATGCCTTCAGCGCAGACATGTCGATACCCTCCACCTTCAGCTACGACAAATTGGTGAACGACCTCTCGTCGCTCTCCAGCTATTCCTACGTTTATACCTCCACCACACTGAAGTCGGTGGATGACAACTCCGTCATTGCCAATGCCTCGCATTTCAACTCCGCCTGCGCCATCATCCGCTTCAACATCACCAACAACGTCACTTCCGACATCATCATCACGGGCATAAAGATGGAATCCGAAGATGGATCGAAAATCTTCCCCGATAAACTAAGATTTGCCGATGGAAATGTGAAGGAGCAAGCGGATAAGTCGGGATATTACAACTGTCTTACCACCGACATTTCATCTGAGACGGTGACGATACCTCGCAATGATAAGGGCATATTCTATAACATGTGCTTCCCCCTCGACGGCAACTTCAACAATGTGCCGCTGAAGTTCACCATCGACACCAATTATCTCACCTATCAACTCCGCCTCAATTCCGACGTGATAACCAATCACAAGTTTGAGGCAGGCAAGCTCTACACCTTCAACTTCACCCTCGAAGAAAAGGAAATACGCCTGAATACGATAGACATATCCCGCTGCACCACTTACAATGTGGACAACACCGAGTCGGTAGAGATTGTTGTACCCGCAGATGTGATATGGGAACAGGCAGGTATCAACAGTTCGCAGATGGTGTTTGTGAGTCTCGGCATGACCACCACCATTGGCGGCACGGAGTACGACGTGCTTTGGGCAACATGCAACCTTGGCGCCCGAGAAGCAATAGAGACGGGTTTCCTCTATGCTTGGGGAGAGGCGAACAGAAAAGCCGATAACCTGTATTCGCCCGATGGATATACAGCAGATACAGTCAACTCCGACATTTCAAACACCGAACATGATGCCGTGAAATACTCACTCGGCGATGGTTATTGGATGTGGGTAACACCTACTAAAGCAATGTGGGAGCAGCTGATGAAGGAATGTAATCTGACATGGAAGACCGTACAGAAAGTGGATCACTCAGGAGAAAATGCAGAGGAAAACCTCGACTTCGATGCCTCGGTGTGGGAGGTGAAGAAATCTGGTGCCGACAATAATGTTGAGGGCGTTATCTATCTCCCTATCACAGGATATGCCGGTCTTGACGAGAAGGATAATACATATAAAAAGGTGAAC
>CALZMK010000226.1 GCA_945788545.1 uncultured Prevotella sp. | reverse complement strand
CCTCCCCCCTCGCGAACCATAGTCCATACCTTTGTATAAAATTTTTATAAGTTATAGCCACTCATTGCTAAGTGAGCTTAACTTACTGTATTGAAGTTTTTACATTAAGTTTTTAAATTATATAATAATTTCACTTAAAGCAAACAAAAAGCGTTCGTTGTGATTAACGTGCGCTTTTTTATTTTTTATTATGAAAAATGAAAAAAAAATAGATTATTTTTTTGTGAGTATCATGAAAAATTATTAACTTTGCACCTGCTAATCCAAATTGAATGGAGACTTCAAGCGTAGCACGAATGAACTTCTGGATAAAGTAAGAGAAAGCAAAGAGAAAAAGCATCCGAATTCCATAAAAAGCACCTCAATAGAATGCAGTTTCTGGATGACGGGAATTATTATATGATTTATAAATTTAATGAAAACAGAAATACATAACAATCAAACAATCCTCGCAGAATTAAACTCTGATATTCTGCAAAATACAATCAACGCTCAGTTAGGGCTTGGTGAAAAATATCTCCCCATCGACGGCTTTAGGCCATGCGTACAACGGATATTGAACTCTGTTGCATACGACTTTGACTGCCATCGCGACAAAGCGGTGATGGCGGCTCTGATGACTGTTGCCGGTACTGTCGGCAAGAAAGCTACGCTTGTGTCGGGAAAGTACCGAAACCATCCGCAGCTGTACGGAGTGCTGGTCGACCGCCCCGGAGGAGTGAAAAGTATAGTGAATAACTACTTCCTGCGACCCTTGGAATATCTGAACCGCAATGCCAAGGACCGATGGAACCGAAAAAAGAGGGAGATGCTGTTGGATGATCCTAACGCGGAGGTCCCCCTACCTTCTATATATATGACAAAGGACGTTACGCCCGAGAGGCTGAAACAGCTCCTTGTGTCGTCTAAGACAGGTATCTTTGAGTTCCATGACGAGTTGGCAGGCATGTTCGCCGACTTCGGAAAATATTCTAAAACAGGAAGTTCAGACATGGAGATGCGTCTCTCGCTCTACAACGGACAGGTGGAAGCACCCGACCGCAAGGGAGACGACGAGTTTCTCATAGAACCAGAAGAAACCTCCTATAGCTTGTACGGCACCATCCAGTACAAGACCCTTCAGCGGTACTTCAAGCCCATCGTTGAGCGTGAAAACGGCGGTTTTGACCGATTCCTCTTTGTGGAGTGTCCAAGCCGCAAGATGCGCTATAGCTCTATAGCGGAAAATTTCACTCACGACCCAGAGGAATGGAAAACAATCATTTACGACCTCGACAAAGTACCCGACGGACGAGAGTACATCCTCTCCCAAGGAGCTATAGAACGTTATGACAAATTCTTCAATGAGATTATTGACAAGCTTAACGCCGACCCCGAGGGTGCTGACTTCCTAACTCAGACCCTACGCCGAGCCGGCCAGAACTGCCTGCGCTTGTCGCTTGTAATTCATCTGCTTAACGATTGGCACGAGGTGGAGATAACACCCGAGGAGATGGATATGGCAGTGAGGATGATGAGAGTGTTTTGCAAAAACGCTGAGATATGCTATCATAAGATATATGAGGAAGATAAGAAGAAGGAGGAGAAAAAGCCAACTATCACTCTTTCAAATCAGGTGCGCCAGTTCTATATGCTCATGAGCATGCAGGGAAAGACAGCTGCTGATATTAACCAAAGTGCGCTGGCCAAGATGTTCGGATGCTCACAGGCATATATAAATAAGGTGAAGAGTGCGCTCATCCGAGAGGGGCTGATTGAAGCTGGCGAATCTCGCCGCGGACGTAGGGAGGAGACCAAATTCTTTGATGTGAACGATGTGATGAATGTAGATGCGGAGGATGTGGTTGAAGAGTCAGAAGTAATTGATAATGTGGCAGAAACAGGTGCGGTTGAAGATGCTGACGATGTTGAATATGCGGAAGAAAAGGATGTGGAGGCAGAAGCAGGTGCGGTTGAAGATGCTGACGATGTTGAATATGCGGAAGAAAAGGATGTGGAGGCAGAAACAGGTGCGGTTGAAGAATCGGAAGATGTTGAATATGCACCTGAAGCTCCTGTTTATACTCAGGACGAGATTCATTCTTCACATGTAGAAACTACTGCGGTGGATTTCGAAAGCACTGGTATGAAGTGGAAAATACCCCCGGCAGAATCAGAAACCGCCGATAAGGTAAAATATATCAAAGAACAAGCAAATCAAGTAAGAGAACAGGCAAAAGATGTGCAGCCACGGACGGTAGAGGTCGTGGAAAGGAGTGAATATCATTCCGATGATGGCGACTATCGTTCCTATAACGATGATAATCATGTAGATAATTCGGGCGGCACCATAGACAAGCGCTCTTCCGATCCTCACGATACAAGTCCAACCTCCAAACCTAAATAAAGGCTGATGATGACAAAGACTTATAGATATAGTGAGTTGGCAGATGCCTTGATTGCTTCTGGAAGTGTGGCCGACATGGCTACCGACTTCCAGGGATGGAAGACGCTTGCGCTCATGTTGGCCGACCTTGGCGAGGAAGCTCGTGACATATTCGACCGTATAAGTGCCACGGCCAGCAACTATGACAGCAAGCAGACGCAGAGCATATTCAGCTGGGCCTTAAACCATTATGACCCGACAAAGATAACTATAGGCTCCTTCCTCCACCTCTGCACTGAGGCTGGCATCAATACCTTCGACTATGTCACCACCTCTCCTGCAGCCCTTCGCCCCGTATCGCGCGAACATGGTGAGGGAGTCAAGTCGGCACGACGGAAGCCCTACGAACCCAAGCCTCTGCCAGCGGATTCCACTCTCTACAGCCTGCCGGGGGTGTGGATTACCGCTCCCATGTCTTCTTCCTACGAGAAAAGTGCCCTCGCTCGCTGCTTGGCCCGCAAGTTTGGATGGGATAAGGTAAATGAGGCATTCAAGATGTACTATGTGGGTCTGACGCGCAAGCCTATCTGCCTGCATGAAGGGTGCAGCCTGCCAGCCGGCTCCTGCATATTCCCTCAGATAGACGAGAGAGGATGTGTGCGAACAGCCCAGATGATAGCTTTCGACGATGAAGGCGGTCGCTTTGGCCATCGCTCCAAGAGAGGGAGCGGAGAGTCGCTCCTGACATGGATGCACACGGTCATGATGGCAGAACTGATGAAGATGACCGCTAACCAATGGGGATGGGACGACAACAGGAGGCGCAAGCCCTACAACTGCATCACGGGAGCCCATCTTCTCAACGAGAAAGCCTACCCTGCTCTGGTGGGCAAGACGGTCGGCATCGTAGAGAGTGTGTCCACAGCTCTGTGCATGACATGCGCCATGCCCGACATCGTGTGGTTGGCTACGGCAGGGGCATCGGGCATAAGGCTTGTGGCAGATGCCATCAAGCGAGACGCTCCGTCGTTAGCGTCGCGCAATATCATAGTCTATCCCGATGAGGGCAAGACCGACCAGTGGCGCAAAGCCATCTCCGCCCTTGGCCTGCCGCATGTCAGTGTGTCCGACTTCATGGACAGGCAGCCAATACACGGAGGCGACATCAAAGACATCGTCATGTCCTCCCCCTACACCTTCGACACTCTGCCCGAGAAGCCCGAGGCGCCCTTAGTAAGGTCGGGTGCGGAGCAGTTCATGGAGGGCAATGATGGACTCAAGACATTAGTAGAAACCTTTGATCTTTTTCTGATCAACAAATGACATAATAAACAAAAAGCCAATGGTACATAAGGGAAAGCAAAAGGGTTATCAGATGCCCGCCGTGAACAGCTTAGCTGCTCAGAAGGTGAGAGCCTATAGATATATGTTTCGCATACACCCCACGAAGAAGGGATGCGCGCGAATGATGAAACTGTCGATACATACTGTGCTGCGATG
Organism: uncultured Prevotella sp.; assembly: GCA_945788545.1. Next base: position 259 of record CALZMK010000226.1, on the reverse strand, counting down.
GTGGGACGCGTGTGAGATGTCTGACGAGGATGTGGCGAGGGTGAATCAGGTAAGGGATTGGATGGTTGATAATAGGTCGGCAAACAGCATGGCGTGTGCTATGGCATTGGGTAGAGACCCCGATGCGGTAAAGGCCGATATGCTTATTGTGATGGAATGGCAAGAATAAACGCGCTGATATACACCTGTTTACATAATTCTTATTTAATATATAAGAATATTCTTATATAAGATATAAAAAACTTCTTATATAAAAATA
>CALZMK010000225.1 GCA_945788545.1 uncultured Prevotella sp. | reverse complement strand
AGCCGGAACGTCTTGCCGATGGGGATTTGGAACGACGAGCCGACGTCCATGCTAAACGTCGAGGACTGAGCCGTCTGCCCGTAGGCCGTAGGACTTTGGCTCCCCTCGCCCGTTGGAGAGGGGCTGGGAGTGAGGCTATTGAACGACAGCCTTAGCGTCGGTGTCCGCTTGAACGACACGTTGGCATGGACGTGTCGCCGTGCGCTCTTTTCCGTCCTGCCCATCCAGAAGAGTTCGTTGCCCACCTCAAACGATGATGATTTCCGTCGCTGCTCCACTAAAGAGCCGTTAGCCACCACATCCCCCTCGTTTTCCTCAAACTTCCCCTTGAGAACAAACGTCTCGCTGAGATACACACGGTCGGCGTTCTTCAGGTAGTTCACCGACAGCTTCGGCAGATGAATTTTTGTTATTGGCGACGTCTGTTCGCTCACGGTCACGTAGTCGCCGCCGTTGGCGAGGTAAGTCGTGCTCTGACTGATGTCGTGCGTGGCGCGGTGGTAGCTGTAGTCCGCGTTCACCTTCATAGTAGTAAAGGAGTCCGTGCGCAGGATGCCGTTCACCGTCGCCATGCCGTTGCGCTGGTAGAGATACTGCCCCTGCGGAGGCGCACCGCCGTCGAAGCCGCCAAAGAGGCTCGTGGCGCGGGTGCTCACGTCCGAGCCGCCGAAGTGGTCTATCATGTCGGCCCGTGCGAAGCCCTTGTAGTTGCCGCCCTTCACCGAGCAGATGGTCTGGAACTTGTTGGTGAACATCATGCCCGTCAGTCCCAGCAAGGCTTGCAACTTATCATTGCCGTCCTCCATATAGCCAGCCCCAGCCTCCTCCTGTCCGAACGGCTTGAACTTCGCCTTGTTCGACAGGCGGATGTTCATCGACACCTCGTTGCTCGGCACGTCCTTCTCCACCCGTCGGCTGTGGTGGTTGCGCACTATCTCCACCTGCGTCACATAGTCCGCAGGGATGTTCCGCGTCGCCAGGTTGTACTTGCCGCCCAGCAGGTCCATGCCCTCGATGTTGAACTGCGAGATGGGCTTGCCCATGTAACTGATGCCGCCGTTCTTCGACACGTCCACGCCCGGCAGCCGCTTCAGTCCGTCCTCTAAGGTCACGTCGCCCTTACCCAGAAACGATGCCAGATTATGGCTCAGCGTGTCGCCCTTCTGCCGCAATGGGTCGGACTTCACCGTCACCTCCTTCAGAGAAACTGCTTTCGGGATCAGCAGCATGTCCACCTTTACAGCCTTTTCCTTGAAAGACAGCCTTTCCGACTCCTTCTCATAGCTGATGTGGGTGAACTGTAGCGTCACCTCCCCGCTGGGCGCACTTTTCATCTCTATCGCATACTCACCCTTCGCATTCGTGCTGGTGAACGCCAGCGTCTTCGTGCCGTTAACCAGTTTCACAATCACATCACTCACGGACTTGTTCTGCAGGTCAATCACCCGTCCCGTCACCTTCACCTGAGCCGAGGCATGGACGGCCAGTGCTATATATAATATAATGTATAGGAGTCGTAACATATCATTCTTATTTCCTATTGGCCGACAATTTTGAGGAGTTCTTTGATTTCATCGCTGCTTAGATTTTCTCTCTTGAAGCATGTGTCATTGGCAAGTGAGAACCATTCGGGATTAGTCAGCTTGTTGAATACTTTGCGGATGAATTGAGGTAATTTCATCTTGCTTTACTTCAGTTCCAGCGGTTGATATTTATGAGGATTGGAAATGAGGACTACCCCAGCGACGCTGCGTACGTTATCGCCAGACGAGTTAAAACTATTCTCCACATAGCCGAAGGCTGTCATGGGGTCGGGGGCATAGTAGGTGGGATCTTTCAAGTAGCGAGAGTTGCCCAGCACTTTCTTCTTATAGGCAAGGAATTTAGAGGCTTTCATCTTCTGATAATCTACTCGCTGGGCTGCGAACTTGCCGTGCCCGTCAGGAGCAATCCATTTGACGTATTGGGTGAATATTATTGGAGTGTCCTCCTGATGGAAGCCGTAAAGCGTAAAGGTATGTATACCCTTGGCATCGGTGGCCTTCGTGATGAGACCAGGCAAGCCTCCCAACTTCCACGGCCCGATGCTGGCTGGCACGTCCTCCGTATAGTACACGTTCCACGTCAAGCCGTGATACTTCGTCGTGGCCGACTGACTGGCATAGCCGCAGATGCTGTCCTGTACATCCGTCAGCGTCCAGTCCTGCTTTTCCAATGGCTCGTCCGTCATGTAGCGATACGGATAGAGCATTTCCTGCGATGTGATTTTGCCTTCGGGATGGTTCACGAAGACAGTAGCCATGTGCATCTGGGCAGCCAGATAACCGTCAGCTATACGAGAGCGGCCCTTCTTCTGCCTGCTATATTCATCGTAAGGGAAGCTCTTTGTGATGCCGCCCGATGACTGTACTGCAATGTACATTGAGTCAGTTACCGGCTGTCCGTCGGCATCGATCGTTTTACACTCATAGCGATAAATCACCGTAAACTTCGACACGCCAATCGTGTCTTTCTGTGCCTGTGCTGCTATCGTCAGCACAAAGGCCATCATCGTTACTAAAATCTTTTTCATTGTTGTTAATGTTTTATTGGGATTGTTGTAAGGGTACAACAAGGGCTGTCCGTCGTTTGGACGGATTATCTAAAATGGGTAATAAGGTTAGGACTAAGTCAGTAGACCTTTGGTCATTTGAGCTGGTACGTAATAGACAAAGTCACTTTAGTTCGGACGGCTTTGCCCTGTTTTCGTCCTGGCTCAAATGGGGGCATACCTCGGATGAGTTCCTCAGAAGATTCCTGCAAGGCACGATTACCTTCATCTTTGTCTAAAGCAGATATGTTGCTGTTTACCTGCCGAAGTGCAGTCACCACAATGTCGCTTTTGCCTGACGCAGGCGAAGACTCCATGGCTTTCACATTCGTGATACTCCCGTTTTCTTCAACGAAGAACTCAACATTAATGGTGCCTTCAGCATCATTATCGATGGCAATATTCGGATAACGTATATGCCGTGATATATATTGATACATAGCTTTGTCACCACCGGGGAACTCGGGCATCTGCTCGGCTACTTCGGAGTATTCATCCTCCGGGTTTGCCTCCTGCAATCGCCCAACAGTATCTGCGGGTTTCGAAACAGTCTCTACGAACACCTTTTTTGGAGGGTGAATTACATCTATATGCTCAATGGTGCTGGGATCAATGGACTCAAGTTCTTCTTGTGTCGCGATTTTTCCGTTGAGATAGGTTTTGTATAACTCGGCCTTAGCTGACACCCACAGACAAGCTGCGAGGGCAGGAACCAAATACATCAATTTAAGTCGTGACCACTGTGACGACCGACCACTGTGCATCATGGCAAAGCGTTTCTTCACGGCTCCACGGCGTAGCGTATTCATGATGGGAATGAACTGCGTTGGTACCGCTTTGCGTACTAACAGATGCTCATAGTCTTCCAGCGTCACGCCATCTTGCAATACCGCCTCGTCAGCTTGGAACTCATGCACATCCACCAGGTCTTGACGTAACATCCAAACGAAGGGCAGACACCATAGCATGTGGCACGTGAGGTCGCAGAGAATCACGTCCCAAGAATGTCTCATCCTCACGTGTGCCAGTTCGTGCCGGAGCACTATCTCAGCATTCTGTTTCAAGTCGATAGGTCCAATGAATATCCAGTGCATCCAGCTACTGGGTTGTTTGATTCTCATGTCCAGCATAAGATGTACATCTTTTGGTACTATCGCATGAGTTATGCGCTGACTACGATGAATGACACGCATCAGAGTCAACAAACGGAATATGTAAACAGCGAGTGCAACGGCAATACCTATTATATATATGTATGCCAGATAGCGCACCCAAATCCCCGAAGCAGCATTCTCGCTTTCTTGGGCAACGAGTGGGGCATCAGCATTATTCGCATCAGATGACAGGCTCATCAGCGGCTCCTCAATTCTTGTAAGTACTGCATCCATAGCCGTCGGTTCGTCTGTATGCAGCGGTATAAGCGGCAGGAACGGACTCACTACAAGAATGGCCAAAAGCACGGCACGATTCAGACGATGAAACGTCTCGCGCTGGAGCAGAAGTCGGTATAGTGAGTAGAGCAGCGTCAGTGTCACCGCCCA
>CALZMK010000224.1 GCA_945788545.1 uncultured Prevotella sp. | reverse complement strand
AGCATCTCGCTTAAGATATGGAGCAAAATGTTACCTTGTTACCCGTTACCCACTTATTTTCCTGATTTATGTATTGATTAAAAAAAACTTATCTTATGGAAATCAAAGTTCAGAGAACATATATGAAAGGTGAAATCACCGAAGGCCAGCTCACCATCGACGGCCAACTCATCTGCGACACCCTCGAGAACACCGAGTCGCGCCTACACACTGGCACTTATCCCCTACTCCTCGTGAAGTGCAAGCAATACGCGCGCAAGATGATCAGCATTCAAGCGAACCCCCAATCGCTGATCCTGACCGAAGAGGACTGCTACAACTGCCCCAAACTGAAAGAGGTGTTCCCTAACACAATCATCCCCAAGCGCTGCCCGATGCTCAAGGCCGGCAACGGCATTCACGGTCATCACGACGGCTCAATCCTTGTGGGCAAACAAGCCGCCCATGGACTTCTCATCCATCCCCGTGCCGCCTTCGACACCCTCTACGAGCGCATACGCAAGAACCTGGAGCGCAGGCGCGAGGTGACATTAGTGATTGAGGAGTGCCCGTGAGTCATCACTTTTGCAGTCTGGCAAGTCGGACATAAGCTAAAATGTCATAAAGTGATTGGCAGTCTAAGGAAATTATATATATCAGCCGCCCACACATCTTGAGCGGCTGATATGATTATGCAAAATATGGAAAAAACATTCATCATTCGTATTATTTTATATCATCCAAAATCTTTGCTCCAAAATAGTCAAACAAGAAGATGGGGAATGCGTTGAGAATTGCCACCTTACATTCTTTGGTATTAACATATTTGGATAGTTGACCGCAGAATACGTTCTTCTGGCTTTCCGATTCCCTGGCAACTTCAATTTTGCCATTGCAAATGTAGTTTGCCTTACTGACGTTCATAACAACAAGATGTTTCCAATTCTTCTTTGCATTGTCAATCTTTTCTTGTTTTTTCTCTTCATCGTCAGCTGGTTTAAAAGTGATAATAACATATTCCAAGTTTCCACCATAGAAAGAGAATTCATGAACTTGGTTTTTGAACCTCACCTCCTGACACTTTTGACGTGTCACAGTGTATGTCCAATAATCATTGTCAGGCAGTTCTTTGGTATAGCGCAGCGATTCCACCATGGGATAGTTGATATACAACTTGCCATTTGCAGTCTCGTCGGCAAAGAAGTCAAGCATTTCTGCCAGCCGGCGATTGTTTTCTTCGAGAGTTCTGGCATTTTCTTGAAAATCATAGTCGAAGAACATGTAGATTTCAGAAACCTCATCCTCTCTGATGTCTTTCAATGTTTCATCTCCCTTCTCAAGAAGGATGTCTTTGAGAACCGAAACTGTGTCAACTCCTAATACCTCTGCAAAAACATCATGCTCCCTTAATTTTGTATAGAGTGAGTATATATTACTATTGTACGTGCACACGAAAGTATCGAGCTTCTCCGGGAAGAAAAGCTGCTTGAGAGACTCGAAATAAGTCTTGTCGTTCTTACCTTCAAATAGAATTAGTATCATACAGTAAATGCTCCAGCACGGAATAATTTCTCAATGTTATGCCCAAAACGCAGCTCTTTGTCGGTGCAAGCGTACAACGGTTTGATTCGATTGTTCTGTAATATGAAATTGCAATCCGGGCGCAACAAGTCATTCGTCATCAGATATGTATTATGAGACGAAGTGAACACCTGGCAGTCGAGATTGAACAATTGCTTGCAAACCTCGAATGCCAACTTAAAGTGATAGAACGCATCGAATTCATCGATAAAGACAAACGATGCTTCGTTCATCTTCTTTAGCCAGAAATACAGCAACTTCAACGACTGTGTACCTGTGGATGCGATCAAGTCAAATTGCATGACTCCGTCACCTATCTTGCAGAACAACACCTTGTCGGTTGTTCTTGATTGAACGAACTCAAACTTCTGGTCACTGATATTATTGAGGAAATCCGCGAAATCATCTACTAATCCATTTTTTATGATGTATTCATCAAGGATTGTAATAACATTGTCAAACCCCATATATTCATTAACCTTGAGACATCTGAACCAAAGCATAGAATCAACGAAATTTCGCATCAAAATCAAATAATGGTCTTTGGCAAGAGGATAAGATGTCAGCAAATAGTTCACAATAGAAATGCTGTTGGCATTCATCTGCAGGTTTCGCTTTGCATCCGGATTTATAGGATATTGAATTTCATCAAGCTCCAATGAGTCTATTCCACGATTGAATACTGACAAACCATCAACCACCAGCGACTCCTTTACTAGAACGCCCAATATATTCTTAGAATACTTATATTCTATTATTATTTTGCCAAATTTGAAAGTATATTCGAAATCCACATTCAAAGTGGAATCTCCTCCATAGACAAAATTCTGATAATAATCAGGCTGCTTAGATTTTTGGGTAAGATGGTTCACTATATCGAATAGTGCCACACTGAAATTTGTCTTACCTGAACCATTTGGTCCATAGACAATACCATTTTTCACCACTCCATCTTTAACGGCGTAGGTGTTGAAAGTGTAATTGCTCGGGCATGACAAGTCCCATACTAATCTTTCGGCAAAACCACGGAAGTTTTTTACGGCAAATTTTATCAGCATAGTCGAATTTTATTATTTTTGGTGCAAAGATACGATAAAATATTTAATTCCCGTAAAAAAATTACGTAAATATAACATTTAAGTGCTACTTTTTTATTGAAAACAGAAAAAGCAGCTACGATTTGGGTCGTAACTGCTTTCTTTTTTTGAAGGTGGGCCATCTAGGGCTTGAACCTAGGACCTCCAGATTATGAGTCTGTTGCTCTAACCAACTGAGCTAAAAGCCCGATGAAAAACTGATGGACATGAGACATATCATCGTATTTCGGGTGCAAAGGTACGGCTATTTTGGCAAAAAACCAAATATTTTTTGCAAAAAAGACTAAAAATAAGCGATTTTTCTCATTATCTCCCATATTATTAGTAATTTTGCAGTCGAAAATCATATAATAAGGTAATGAACGAAGAAAACAAAGTAAGAGGACTTTCGGAACAACAGGTGAAAGAGAACAGGGAGAGATGGGGCGCAAATGTGCTCACGCCTCCCGAGCGCACCTCGATGTGGAAACTATACCTCGAAAAATACAACGACCCGATTATCAAAATCCTGCTTGTGGCTGCCGCCATATCATTGGCCCTGGCCGTCATCGAAAACGACTATGTGGAGGCTATCGGCATATTCCTCGCCATATTCTTCGCAACGACAGTGGGATTCTATTTCGAGAGGGATGCAGCAAAGAGATTTGAGGAACTCACCGCCCTGGGCGAGGAACAACCGGTGAAGGTGGTGAGAGAGGGACATGTTGTGGAGATACCACGAAGGGACATCGTGGTGGGCGACATCGTGGTGTTGGCCGTTGGCGACGAAGTGCCTGCCGACGGAACACTGTTTGAGGCCACCGACCTGCAGATAGACGAATCCACCCTCACGGGCGAACCCATCATATCCAAGTTTGTGGAGGTGAAGAACGACGGGGCGACATATCCCTCGAATGTGGCGTTGCGCTCGACAATGGTGATGAACGGACACGGAAGGATGAAGGTGACCGCCGTGGGCGACACGACCGAAATCGGAAAGGTGGCAACGAAGAGCACCGAGATAACCGCCGTGAAGACGCCACTGAACATGCAGCTCGACCGACTGGCGAAGCTCATCAGCAAGATAGGGTCGGCAGTGGCGGCATTGGCCTTCGTGGGATTCCTCGGTCACGACATCATGACCAATCCGCTGTGGCACACCGAAGAATGGATGAAGATGGCCGAGGTGGTGCTGAAATACTTCATGATGGCCGTGACGCTGATAGTGATGGCAGTGCCCGAGGGATTGCCGATGGCAGTGACGCTCGCCCTCGCACTCAATATGCGACGAATGTTGAAGAGCAACAACCTCGTGAGAAAACTGCATGCCTGCGAGACGATGGGGGCAGTGACGGTGATATGCACCGACAAGACCGGCACTCTGACACAGAACAAGATGCAGGTGGGCGACATGGGAATATATGCCGACCGCCAACTGCTCGATATCGCCATGGCAGTGAACTCGACCGCCGAACTGGATGGCGACAACACCATAGGCAATCCCA
>CALZMK010000223.1 GCA_945788545.1 uncultured Prevotella sp. | reverse complement strand
CTTGCTTTTGAAATAGGTGTAAAGCGTGCGTCGGCCCTTGCCCGACTGCACTGCGATGTCGTTCATGGTCGTGTTCTCGAGACCGTTTTTGGCGAAGAGTTGACGTGCGACATCAACGAGCTTCTGTCTTGTTTTTGATATTGACATTATTTAGTCCTCTTGAGTGTTTAAATATTGCACATTCATTTATCGTGTGCAAATATAGTGATTTTCTTGCAAACGAGCAAGAAAAAAAGGCAAAAATGTTGGAAAAATGGTATTTTTTGGCAAAAAACGGCCATTTTCGCAAAAAAGTTGTGGAATTATTTGGATATTTGAAAATTTCGCCGTACCTTTGCACCCGCAAATGAGAAATAACATCGCGGAGTGGAGCAGTTGGTAGCTCGCCAGGCTCATAACCTGGAGGTCGCATGTTCGAGTCCTGCCTCCGCAACAATGAAGTCGCAATTGGTTGTTTATCAACCTTTTGCGACTTTTCTTTTATCCATTGGGACAATAATGAGACATAAAAAGCCCCCGACGCATCACTGCGTCGAGGGGACAAAAGAGCTCTATCTATGAAATTTAATCAACTTGTTGATTCCTTCCTATTTGAGATTTCTTGAATATCATTCCTTGATATTCTTAATCTCACGAATCTGACGGATGAGCGCGTCATTGGTGCGCTGCATCTTCACAAGGATGCCAATGCCTATGGCGAGTCCGATGATGCCGCCGATGATGCCGCCGATTGTCACCGGTCCGCGCAATGCATCCTCAAATTCCATGAATAACCACCAGAACAAGGCGAAAACCACCGGGATAGACACAATCAACTGCCACCATCTGAGTTTTTTCATCCTCACGAGCTTGTCGGCCGTCTGCAACAAGTTTTCCGACTGCCAGTCGCTCGCCGAGACATGATTGACATAGAAGTCGAGCAGAATTTCAATGAGCAGCAGAGTCAGAATGGCGATGATTGGCCCCCACGAGAGTCCTTCGCTCATCATCTTGAGTCCCACGAAATTGAGCGTGCACACGGGGAAGAGGACGAGAAGTTCAAACCATATATACTTCCTTATCCACGACATTTTGCCCGACATAGCGTTTCTGATCAGTTGGTCGTTCACGATCTCCTGAGTCTCAAGTTTCTGCTTGAGCAGTTGCATCTGGCCGCGCATTGCCTCCAGTTCATTCATGTTGTGTTCATTAATATTTTCCATTGTATAAGATTTTAGTTGTTCATATTCTTTAATTCCTCACGTATTCTGACGAGTTTCACCGAGACATTCTTGGATGAAATTCCCACTATCTGTCCGATTTCGTCATATGGCATTCCCTCGAGCCACAGCAGCACAATGGCGCGGTCGAATACTCCGAGCTTGTTGATGCGCTCATAGAGTTTCTTCACCTGTTTGGTGTCGGCGTCGTTGTCCTCATATAGATTGATGTCCATCTCCACTTTTGCCTCCTTGTCGCGCCTGCGTTTCTTCTTGCGGTCGATAGTGATGCATGTGTTGAGCGCCACTCTATACACCCATGTGCGGATGTCGCTTCGTCCCTCGAAAGAGTCGAAACCTTTCCACAGATTGATGAGAATCTCCTGAAACAAGTCGTTGACCTCATCGTTGTCCTTTGAGAACATGTAGCACACCGTATAGATGGTTGACTTCTGTTCTCTCACCACTCGGGCGAATTCTTTCTCGTTGGGTTCCATTTATTATTTTACTATTGTTTTTATTCACATTTCGTACGTTAGACGTAGAGTGAGGTGAATATGCTACAACTTTTTTCGATTTTTTTCATTAGAGTTCGATGACTCTCAATGAATATGGCGGCAATTCCACCTTGAAGACATCCTTTCCAGCCTTGCCGCAGTTGCCGCTCTCTATCTTGATGCGCTCTTGTCCGGGCTTTCCGCTGAATCCCTCAAAGGGTCGGTTGGCCTCGATGTCGAGTCCGGTGATGTCGAGTTTGAGAGCAACAGGCAGAGTGTTGACAACCTTTAGATATCCCTTGCCCGACTTCACGTCGCACACGATGCTTGCCGCCACACGTCTCTGTGCGTCTTCGGGCAATCCCTCGATGTAAGAGTCGAGATAGTGCGTGCCCGAATACTTGGAGAAGAGGCGCTGTGTGTGATAGCTTGGAGTGAGATCGATGGTCTCGTTGTCGAAGTATATCATGTCGGGATTCCAGTTCTGATGCTTCATGTGGCAGAGCATTGGCGCATAGGAAGTCATCTCCACGACATCGCCGTTGCGCTCCACTCCGCAGAGATGCATAGCCTCTACCAATGCGCAGTCGATATTGCCATGAGCACTGCGGGCGGCATATTCTCCGAGATAAACCTTCGGTCCCTTGCGGTCGTAGTTGTCGTAGTAGTCCTGATTGTTGATAAACCATCCCACGCTCTCGTAGTAGTGCTCATCCACGATATCCACGATGTCCTGATGTTCGAATGCATAGAGCCATCCCTCGATATAGTCGGACGAAGGAGTATGGAACGGACCGGCAGTGCCGCATATCTGAATATCGGGATATTTCTGACGAATGGCACGGGCAATCATCTCGTATCTCTCCTCAAAAGCGGTAGAGATAATATCCTCATTACCAATACCTATATACTTGAGATTGAATGGTGCGGGATGTCCTGCATCGGCTCTCATCTTCGCCCATTTGCTTGTGGCCGGATCGCCATTCGCCCACTCTATCATGTCGAGAATTTCCTGGATATACGCTGGCATATCGGCCATTGGAATTCCTCCCTGCTGACCGCCATATCCGTTGGCATTGGGCGCCGAGTTCTGACACGGCACACCGGCAGCGAGCACCGGCAGCGGTTCGGCACCGATGTCCTCGCAGAACTGGAAATACTCATAGAATCCCAATCCCCTTGTCTGATGATAATGCCATATATTGCGGTCGGGCGTGCGCTCCTCAAGCGGTCCGACGGTGTGTTTCCACCTATATATATTATCCAGTCCGTCGCCATGACTCATACATCCGCCCGGGAATCTCACAAACTTGGGATGGAGATCGGCAATCACCTGGGCCAAGTCGGCACGCAATCCGTTTTTCCTTCCCTTGAATGTGTTCTGCGGGAAGAGACTAATCATATCCACGAGAGCCGCTTTCTTGCCCTCGGCCACGAGCATGAGTCGCGCTTCCTTGGCCGATGCCGACGGAGCGAGTGTAGCCGAATATTTTGCCCATTCCTTGCCGCTGGTCTCAATTCTCTCGCTCGCCAGCACGCGATTGCCGTCAACGAGAGCTACGACAAACGACTTGTCGGAAGATGACTTGACAAACATGCTGAAATCGTATTTCTCGCCAGCCTTTATCAACATTCCGTCCCATCCCTCGTTGTAGAGAGTGTCGGCAGCGATACGCAGGGCATGCGGATTTTGATTGGAAAGAGGCGCGGAAGTGACGATGTCCGCCTTCTTACCCGATGCCAACTGCCATGCCGTGAACGCGTTCCAACCTTTGTGGTCGGCAGGAGTATATTCGAAGTCACGGTTTTGCACCATCTCGGCATACAATCCGCCGTCGGCAGCATAACTGATGTCCTCGAAGAAGATGCCGATGAGCTTTTCGCTGATTTTCTTCTCGCCAAAGACATTGATGGTGAGAGTTGCCTCAGCCTTTCCGTCGGCTATGAGCTGGGCATATCTCTTGGAGTCGTCGGCGAAAGTCTCGCCCCATTTGGCATAGTTCTCTGCCTGCTTGGCAAAGTATGCCTTGATGCCGCTGAGAGTCTCACCATTGTCATTGATAGTCAGGATATTACCCACATATTCCTTACCTTCTACTTTCGCCTTTGCCCTCGTCTTGTCGGCAACGGCATATTCGTCGGCAGTGGCAGGCACATCAGCTGAGAAATGACGGAAATTGGCGTCGGTAGTCGTCTTGCGATACTTTCCGTTCTTGGTGCGATACACCACGTCGTATTTTCCCTCGCCCTTAGCCACAATCACCGGTGCAATGACTCCCTGATGACTCATTTGCGGATAGTCTTGCGGTCGCCAAGTGACAAGATCGCGACTATAAGCCACGGCGAAGCACGGAGCCACGTCATTCACCTGGAACACGGCAGCATATCCGCCCTCGTTAAGCGCGATGGCATATTCGGAATACATTTTCTTGTCGGCTCCCCATCGGGCGTAA
>CALZMK010000222.1 GCA_945788545.1 uncultured Prevotella sp. | reverse complement strand
ATTCGTGTCCGAAAGAGCTCTCATACTTCCAATCCTTCAGATTAGCAGAAGAATAAATCTGCATCTCCTGACCAGCAGCGAGAATCATGTTCCAGAATCCAGCCTCATCATTCCAGAAGACGTGAGGATCGCGGAAATCCTTCTTTTCATCGGTTAAGACCGGATTGCCGACATACTTTGTAAAAGTCTTGCCACCATCATTGGAATAAGCGATACACTGAGCTTGAACGTCACCTCCAAAAGGAGTGGGACGGCTAGTGGTATATACGGATATTATGGCATCCTTGCCAAAGCCGGCAGTATTATTGTTGTCAACGACACACGAACCGCTGAACATCGTTCCCCATGCGTCTGGAGCAAGGGCTATAGGCTGCTTCTGCCAGTGAAGCAAATCTGTAGAAGTGCTATGTGCCCAATGCATATTACCCCACATTGACCCATAGGGATTATATTGGTAATATAGATGCCACACACCATCCTTAAAGAAAAGTCCGTTAGGATCATTCATCCACCCACGTTCGGGAGTGTGGTGGTATGCCGACCTGTATTTTTCAGGAATAAGCATATACTGTCCGTCGCTATTCTGCTTAATCTGACTGAAACAGACTGAACCTTTGGGCACATTCTGAATGACGACCGACAATCCCTTAGCACCGAGCCATGGCTGTATGTCGAGAGCCACATAGTAATCGACCTTCTCACGGGCGAAGCGTACGTTTTGCTCCATTTGTGCCACATTTGACACTACGACCTGAAGTTTGCCTTCTGGAGCAGAATCCTGTATAGGCAACCATAAATATCTTCCCTCTTGAACAGGAGTGACGATGGTTTGCTCTAAAGCTTGCGATACAAATGTCTGGGCCTCGAGCGAGGAACTGTCAAAAAGCAAGAAAGCCCAAAATATCATTGAGGCTATACGGATGTTTTTATTTAACCTATTCATATTTTCAATATTTGTTTAAAACATCTCCCTCATTGAAAAGGGAGGATGTTTTCTATTAATAACTGCTTACCTTGACATCACTGACAGTTACATTGCCGCCGTAGCTGTTGACCGACCAACAGTTTTTCTGCAAGCCATAGATGCGCTGCGTAGTGCCATATTCCCCGTTGATGTACATCACCACCACAGAGTTGTCTGTGTAGATGTCAACTTTGTAGGTGTTGTCGGCAGGACGTGGGAAGATGTATCCATCGGCTCCCACGATAAATCCCTTGCCTTCTGAACCTTCCTGCTCGAAGTTGACTTTGCGACGGCCGTTTTCCCACTCGGGATTGACAACGAGAGAATAGTATTTGGTAGCATCGGTGCCACGCACGAAGGAAACGCCCCACTTGTCGCCTTCGCCTGCTGTAACGACAAACGAGATGTGGTTATGATAGCCCAGACGGCTGAAAAGCACGTATCCATCGCCGTTTATTGTTCCCGATGAATAGTTTTCTGATTCCATCACCTTTGCTTCAGCCTGAACATTATATTTGTCAGCCATTGCAGGAACCTCACCAACTGAAAGTGTTCCATCAGCATGTTGAATCAGTTTGTGACAAACGAGAGCACCCGACCAGTTTGGCTCACCCTCGGCACCCACAGCAATATTCTTGTCGTGTATGGTAGTGCCTGTACGATAAGGAGCCCATCCCCAGATGAAGCGGTCTGTACCGTTAGAGGCTGTTTTTCCAGCATAGAAGGCACGTGTGTCGAGCACGCCCTCCTTTTCGTCGGCAGGCCATTTCGGACCTTCGTTGAAGCATGCCTTCAGTTCGTCCAACGAGCGTGCCATCATATATTTCACCTTGCGGCTCCAGTCGCTGCGATACGCCTCGCTATACACCATATACCACCAATCGCCCATTTTGAAGATATCGGGACACTCAAGCATTCTGTCCCAAATCATGCATGAGAACTGACCGTCATATTTCCAATCACGCAGATTGTCAGATGTATATTCAGCAAACTTCAGGTTACTTGCAATAATCATGTGCCAAAGTCCATTGTCGTCCTGAAACACCTGTGGGTCACGGAAATCTACATCAGAATAACCATTGTCCGTACCACACAACATCCAGGCCTTGTCCTTGGTCCACGTCTTGAAGTCGGGAGATGTAGCACGCATTATCACCTCACGTGTAGTGTGGCCTGTGTAGTAGATGTAGTACAATCCGTCGTTCTCGTTATAGACGGCACAGCCTGTACCCAATGCGGCATCAAGTTCGTCCTTCGACTTTCCTGTGGCGAGAATCTCCCCAAGCCCTTGATAATTGGCTCCGTCAGTCGTAGATACGCCATAGATTGGATGATAGCACCATGCGTCATTGTTATCAAACTCCTGCAGATAAAGCACCTTAAAGTCGCCCGCCTTCTTGTCGTAGAAAGGCATTGGGTCGCCCACCCTACCGATGGCAGGCTTCCAATAGGTAGCATAGCCACCCTCTTCTGTCGGAGTGAAATATTCCGTTGTTGCCGACCAATCCTTTTCCGGGTCACCTGCAAAATTGTCGTCACTGCATGCCGTCATTGCAAGTGCAGCAACCATTATAGTGGATAATATCATTGATTTCATATATATAAATCGTTTAAAATGTGATTACTTTGTGAGGTAGTTGAACGCATTCTGTGTAATTATAGAGACATTTTTATGGAATTTCTCCGTGTATCCAGCCTCGAAAGTATATGAATACCAGTCGTAGCAGCCTGAACCAATACAGATGACACCGCCTTTTCCGTCATGAGCAGGATATTCCCATGCCACAACAGCTCCATCGCCGCCTATTCCGAGTATCGTGCCGCCAGTGCGAGTCTCCCAAGCCGCATAGTTGTCATATTCTCCCCAGTCGGTACCGATATGATACTGTGCCGTTGAGTTTGTGATGTGGTAGCCTGCGTCTGTGGTATATACTGAGTTGGGATCATCTCCAGCCACAAGTCCCTGCCAAAGAGGATGTCCTGTCTGGCCGTTATATATCTTGAAGTCCCAAGGACCTCCGCAGAGTTCGGCATCAGCCTCGCTCTGTCCCCAACAGTTGTTTGGAGTTGTCCATTCGTCATCACCGGTGACACCGATAAACGACGGAAGATTGGTGGCATAGCGTGTAAGGAAGAAAGCTCCTCCATTTTCATAATATGTACGAAGTTGGTTCTTTGCGTCAATAGCGTATGGAGCCTTTGTCACAAACTGGTCGTGACCGTCCACGCCTCCATCATAGTGGAAATGCCACCATATCACCTTGCACTCTGATAGGTCAACAGCCTCCATCTGTATGTCGGCGAATGAGGCATATAGCGACTTCTCAACGTTTGCCAGCATCCATGAACATGCCTCCTTAGCTTCCGGATCAAGGTCGTTCATGGTTGGAGCATTACCAATAAACACAGCCTTTGGCTTTTCGATGGCATAGACATTGACCGTATATTGCGCCTGGGCAGTTCCGTTGGTCACGGTATAAACTACAGGCGTTGAGAAATTCTGTGCCACACCGCTGAGTGGCTGGCAGATGGCACCATCACTAAACTCAATGACAGGTACGAGAGCCGTTATGTCCACTCCACCGGGAACATACACGGTGATGGTCTTGGTGTTTTGGTCGATGATACCATTATACACCTCATTAACGACAAACGAGTAAATCTTGGCCTCATCGCGCTTTGCCACGAGCTTCCAGTCGAGGTACAAGTCGCCGTTGGTCACATGGATGTTCTGTGTTCCATCCATATTGATAGTCTGTCCCTTCTGGACATTAGCCGTAGCACCTTCAGACAGCCGAAGTTCGGACACTGTCATTGCCTTTGTGTCGTAGGTTTCCGGCAGATTGACAGTCACAGTACGTGAGTTGAAATCTACCTTACCCTCATAATTATCGAGAGTCAAAGCCTCAATCGAGCAGTCACCCGAAAGTTGCAGGCCGCTAACATTGTCGTCTGAACAGGCTGTTATGCACATCATCATCAGGACGACGAATGTTGCTGATATAATATTGTATATTCTTGTCTTCATAATAATATTGTTTATTTACCAGTTACCAATGTTCTGAGTATAATGTCCGTTAGATGCAGCCACCTGAGCAAAAGGAATAGGCAGGTATTCACCCTTGTTGGCAGTGAACTCAGCCTCGCCATAGACGGTACATTTGGTTTTTTCCGCCGCATAGTAGTT
>CALZMK010000221.1 GCA_945788545.1 uncultured Prevotella sp. | reverse complement strand
CTCGCACAGCACGCGAGATACTGGAGAAGAGCACAGAGCCCTCACTCTTGCGCGACCTCAAGCCCGAGGACATCACATCCCTCGACGTGAGCATTGCCGCCGGCAAAGGCGACAAGATTGCCAACGAGATATTCGAGTTCACCGGCAAGATGCTCGGCGAGGCATGCTGCGACTTTGCCGCATTCTCCAGTCCCGAGGCATTCATCTTCTTCGGAGGTCTCGTCAAGGCTGGCGACCTCATCATGAACCCCATCAAGAAGGCCTACGACGCTCATGTGCAGACTATCTTCAAGGGTAAGGCACAGTTCCTCGTCAGCGGTCTCGATGGAGCATCTGCAGCCGTTCTCGGTGCCAGCGCCATCGGATGGGAAATCAATGCACAGTAATATTAGTAAATGGACATATCAGTAATCATACCACTCTTCAACGAGGAGGAGTCGCTGCCCGAGCTCTACGCATGGATTGAGCGAGTGATGAAGGCCAACGGATATTCATTCGAGGTCATCTTCGTCAACGATGGTTCAACCGACGGCTCATGGCAGGTGATACAGCGCCTCGGCAGCGAGTCAGAACACGTGAAGGGTATCAAGTTCCGACGCAACTACGGCAAGAGTCCCGCCCTCTACTGCGGATTCAAGCAGGCACAGGGCAACGTGGTCATCACTATGGATGCCGACCTCCAGGACTCTCCCGACGAAATACCCGCCCTCTACAAGATGATTGTGGAGGACGGATATGACCTCGTATCAGGATACAAGCAGAAGCGCTACGACCCGCTGTCGAAGACAATCCCCACGAAACTCTTCAACGCCACGGCGCGCAAGATCAGCGGTATCAAGAATCTGCACGACTTCAACTGCGGACTCAAGGCCTATCGCAAGGCTGTGGTGAAGAATATTGAGGTGTATGGCGAGATGCACCGCTATATCCCCTACCTCGCCAAGAACGCCGGTTTCGACAAGATTGGCGAGAAGGTGGTGCATCATCAGGCACGCAAGTATGGCTCGTCGAAGTTCGGTCTCAACCGATTCTTCAACGGCTATCTCGACCTCATCACCCTATGGTTCCTCAGCAGCTTCGGCCGCAAACCGATGCATGTGTTCGGATTCCTCGGCACTCTCGTCTTCATCATCGGATTCCTCTCGGCGTTCGCCCTCGGAGCCGACAAGCTCTATTGCCTCGCCAATGGCATCAAGCAGCGCCTCGTCACCGATTCGCCCTTCTTCTACATCTCACTCACGATGATGATGATAGGCACCCAACTCTTCCTTGCGGGATTCATCGGCGACCTCGTGAGCCGATCGTCATCCAACCGCAACGACTATCAGATAGAGGAGGAAATCAGATGCGGCGAATAATCCTTGCAGCCGTCACTGCCGCCGTCGTCAGCGCCTGTTCGTCGATCGACTGCCCAGTGCAGAACTCGGTATATACCAACTACGCCCTCTACAAGGCCGACGGAGGTGTAGATACACTCAGGGACACCCTCAGTGTGCTCACCCCCACAGCCTCGGGGCGCGACACTCTCGTGTTCAACCGTGGCGTGGGGCTCACTGCCTTCAGTCTGCCCATCAGCTATGTCAACCCTTGCGACACGTTCTATTTCGGTCTCAAGCCCCAGGGCGACAACACCGAGTGGATTATCGACCGCGTGGTGGTGAACAAGACCAACGAGCCACGCTTTGAGTCGGTTGACTGCCAAGTGGCATATTTCCACAACATCACGTCGGTTGAGGTCACACACAACTTCATCGACTCCATAGTAATCAACAATCCAAAAGTCGATTATGACACCGAAAGAAAGCATTTCAGGATCTATTTTTCCCCGCGCCAATAGTGGCATGAGCCGTATCGCCATGTCATTGATGCTCGCCGTGGCACTTGTCTTCGGCGGCAGCACAACGGCTCGCGCCCAAGGCAAACTGTTTGCCATACAGAAGGACTCTGTGGCTTTTTTCCAAGGTATGCAGGTGTCGGTTGACATCGCCGGTCCCGTCATCCGTGCCGTCAGCGACTACGGCGAATACGAGGCTGCCCTCAAGGCCAATCTCCACAACCAGTATTTCCCTACTATAGAAATAGGTATAGGCAGTGCCGAGCACGACGACATCGTCACGGGCAACTACTACAAGACGTCGGCACCATATTTCCGCATCGGTTGCGACCTCAACCTCGCCAAGCAGAAGCATACGCCCAACTTCGTGTATGCCGGATTGCGCTATGCCTTCACGTCGTATAAGGTGGACATGTCGCGCACTCCCACCCCCGACCCCATTTGGGGCAACGATGCCACGCTTGATATCGTTGGCGAGAAATGCTCACAGCATTGGGCGGAGATAGTTGTGGGATTGAAGGCCAAGCTCTTCGGTCCGGTGCATGCAGGATGGTGCGTGCGCTACAAGCGCCGACTCACCCATAGCAATTTCTCTGCCGGCAACACATGGTATGTCCCCGGCTACGGCAAATACGGCGACACCCGCATAGGTGCCAACTTCAACGTAATAATCGACATTTAATTTAAATGCGCAACAACAAACGACTTCTTTGGCAATTGCCCTTCCTGGCGTTCCTCATCGTCGGCACAGTCGTCATCGTGAGCCGCCAGCGCTCCACGCCCTATCAGCACGACAAGGGCATGGTGTTCGGCACAGTGTATCATATCACCTACCAGAGTTCGCGAAACCTTCAGAAGGACATCGAGGCAGAACTTGCCAAGGTGGATGCCTCACTCTCGCCGTTCAACAAGCGGTCGATTATCACCGCCGTCAATCAAAACCGCGACACGGTGGTCAATAAGATGTTCGCCGACGTGTTCACCCTCGCCATGAAAATATCCGACGTCACCGATGGAGCCTTCGACATCACCGTAGCCCCACTCGTCAATGCCTGGGGCTTTGGTTTCAAGGGCGGCACGATGCCCACGCGCCATCAGGTTGACAGCCTCAAGTCGCTTGTGGGCTATCGCAAGGTGAGCCTCGCCAACGGTCGTGTGAGCAAGACCGACCCGAGGATAATGCTCGACTGCAGTTCGATAGCCAAAGGCTATGGATGCGATGTTGTAGCCAAGTATCTCAGCGCCCGAGGCATCGACAATTATATGGTTGAGATAGGCGGCGAGATTGTCACCCACGGCATCAGCGAGAAGCGTCTGCCGTGGAAGATTGGCGTCACCAAACCCGTTGACGACTCGCTCAGCGTAAATCAGGAACTACAGACCGTCATCAACGTCACCGACAAGGCGATGGCCACCAGTGGCAACTATCGTAATTTCTATTACAAGAACGGGCGCAAATACGCCCACACCATCGACCCCGCCACAGGTTATCCCGTGCAGCACACCATCCTCTCCTCCACCGTCATTGCCGACGATTGCGCCACCGCCGACGCCTATGCCACCGCCTTCATGGTGATGGGGCTCGACAAGGCCAAGGCAGTGCTCTCGCGCCATCCCGAACTGATGGCTTATTTCATCCTCGCCGGTGCCGACGGTGCCAACGACGTGTGGTTCTCCCCCAACATGAAGGACAAGATAGCGCGATGATAGGATTTGCCCCCCTGCTCCAGTTGCCGCTCTTCATGGGTATGGCAAGCGACGACCTCCAGCAGATTGTCGCCCACACCAAGTTCGACTTCTTCAAGCATCCTGCCGGCAGTCGCGTCATCAGCGAGGGCGACCGCTGCGAGTCGGTCATCATCCTCACCCACGGCTGTCTCAGTCTCGAAAATCACTCCGCCGACCACGGATATACAGTAAGCGAGACCGTCCAAGCCCCCTACATCATTCAGATTGAGCGACTCTTCGGTCTCACCCAGCGCTACACCGCCACCTTCACCACCCTCACCCCCTGCAATTTCATGTCGATATCCAAGCCGGAGATGATGTTTCTCTTCGAGCAGTTTGATGTCTTCCGCATCAACTACCTCAACATCCTTGCCGCCACCACCCAGAAGACACAGACCCACCTGTGGCATCCCGCCCTTGCCGACGACCGCACACGTGTCATCCATTTCCTCGTCTCCCACTGCTCCGTTCCCACCGGTCCCAAGGAGTTCAGCATCCTCATGACTCGTCTTGCCTCTGAGGTCAACGCCAGTCGTCTTGATGTCTCCCGCGTGCTCAACGCCCTCCGTCGTGACGGTCTCATCCAGCTCCGCCGTGGCAAGATCATCATCCCCGAACT
>CALZMK010000220.1 GCA_945788545.1 uncultured Prevotella sp. | reverse complement strand
ACTTGAATTACCAATATCATATTATTTTTCCTCTCATTTCCGACACGACGCTACAACGCTATCGTGCGCGTCAGAGTTAAATTTTCCTGTCGTACAGCATGGCGGCATTAAGGACGACGAGCACGGACCCTGTATTATGCACGATGGCACCTGTTCCGCAGATAAAAATAATGAATATAAAACTCAAGGAATCAGTTTTTCACATGGGTGTGGATGAGGTGTCGTAAGCAGAGGCTGCTTAGGAGCTCTTAGGGGGGCAGGTTGTCTTCCTGACCAGACGATTGTCCGCAACCACAGACAAACAAAGGAGTCCGTCTGTGATTGCGGATCGTCATGCACGGTTGGCTAAGTGTCCTATCGCGTGCCGGATAGGCAGAGGTGCAGAGTCGGCTTTTTCTGCGTCAGGGATTGATGATCTTGCTTGTTGAGATGCTGTTGTCGTCAAACAGCTGTCGTCGTATCACCATTCCTTGGAAGTCGGCGTTGACCTGCCGTCCGCTGAGGTCGAAGTAGGTAGTGCTCACCACGCGCTTGCCGCCATGCATGTCTTGAATTCCGGCCATCTCCTTGAGGTTGAGCGTGACAATGTCTGACTTCATGGTCGTACCATCGTATTTGTACACCATCTGCACACCGATGGTTGAAAGATCGGAATAGTAGTAGACCGTGCGCACGAGATCCTTGCTGACAAAGTCGAAGCCGTCGCTGTAGGTGGCGGGCACATCAGTCATTGGCTCAACTACATTTCTATAGAGCGGTTGTGCGAACGTGTAGAGCTCTCCGTCGAAATACATGTTGTAGAACAGGCTGTCCTGTACAAGGTAGTCGTTGGCGGTGGAGAACTCGGGCAGAACAAACTTGATGCCACCGTAGCCGTCGGCCTTCGTGTAGGCCATGTAGTCGGAGAACACAGCGTTGGCAGGCTGTCCTGCCTTTGGCTCGTATGGGTGGAGCTGCGGTCTGCGGTAGCCGTAGAGATAATAGAAGTCATTCTTCCCCATGTTCAGCACCAGCACCGAATCGCTCGTGAATGAGGCATCGCTTGGGTCGTAGTCAAAACTGAGGTGGTTGGCAAGATAGGTGTGCTCTTGTGGGCGTCCCGTCTCGTCGGGCGCAATCTCGCTCACGGCCCCGAAGGCGTAGAGGTGATAGCCGTGCTCCATGTCGGGTCCGAGATACTGAGGCATGTCGACGCTCACCGTGTTTCCGTCGAAGAGCCCACTGATGCAGTTGCCGTTCATCTCGCTGCAGAGATCTCTCAGGTAGAACGCGTTGCCCTTCAGTCCCACCGAGCATTTCACGCCCGAGCGTGTGCCGTAGCTGTTGTCGTAGCTTAGGATGTAGGGTTTGAAGTCTACTCCCTCGGGCGTTGCCGTGGCTTGGTCGTCCTGCGGTCTGATGGTGATGTCGTAGTCGCCGTAACCCGTCCAAGCTCCCGTCTGCGTGGTGAGTCCCAAGATGCCTTCCGATACCTGCCGCAACTGTCCATCGTTGTCTACGAACTTCACGTAGTGCGCAAGGGTGTCGGGAACGAAGTTGGTCTGGTTATCGTTGAGCTTCATATTGTATACATAGTAGGCTTGGCGGCTGCCCTGGTCTTCCATCACCATCAGGCACTGCGGGGTGTCAAAGTAGATGGTGTCACCTCTCAGCGAGCCTTTGATCCAGGTGTCGGTGCGTATTTTCGAAATGGGGTTCTTGATGTAATAGTTGCCATTGCCGTCTTTCACATAGGCCCCAATGGTTCCATCCATGGTGGTCTCCATGGCCATGCCAAATGGAGTCTGGTAGAAGGCCGACGACGAGTTGTAGGTGTTGTCGATGAGCGTACCCTCCGGAGTGTCACTGATGATGGTAGAGTCGCCTTGCTCCAGCCTTGCGGGCTTGGGGCTGTTCAGTGGCGCCGTGGGCCTGAGGCCCGAAGGGCGGCCGGCTGAGGGTGCAGGGGTCGCCACTGTGAGGCGCGAGTGACGTGTCGGGAACTGCGCCTGTGCGCTGCCTGCCGCCATGGCGGCGAGCAACAGGAGAATGGTTGGTCTCATAGTGGAGTGGGTTTGGGTGTTCCTAATCATTTTACCACCTTCACGGTATGGCTCTCACCATTGTCATAGACTTTCGTTTGCAGCACCACGCCATGGTATGACGCGTCCACCCTGCGGCCCATGAGGTCGGTGCTGACAACCTTTGCCAAGCGGCGGTCGTTGTCTAAATGGCTGATGGCTGTCACCACCTGTCCGTCGCTGTAGACAATGGGCGAGCGGTATTCTTTCTCGCCGTCCTTGTAGATCGACTGCACGCCCACATGCGAATAGTCCTCCATGTAGAAGAAGAGGTCATGCTTCTCGCCACTGACAAAGAAGTCGAGGTTGTCGCTGTAGCTGTAGGGCACGTCTGTCATATCGGTTGTCACCTTGCTATACCAGTCGTTGGTGAAGGTGTAGGCCTTGTCATCGAAATAGATGTTGTAGAACAGCTTCTCCGTGTCGAGTGAATTGTTCTCTGTGTCGTTGGCTGGAAGCTGGAACGAGATCTCCCCGTAGCCCTGCATGGCATAGTAATCGGAAAACGAACTGATGGTCGGCGTGGCGGGTGTCTGTGCCATGACTGGGAACTGGAGGGTCACTGCGGTAAGTAAGAGTAAGATTTTTCTCATAAAGATAAATATTAAATATTAATTATTATTTTGGTAGTCTTCTTTTTGCAAAGTTAATCTTTTTTTTTGCTTTCTTGCAACATCTTGTGAAAAAATTTTTTTCGATGGATTTCACAATGTGTAGTTTAACGCTTTTGGTTGACTACTTTAAGCCTTATTTTTAATGTTGGTTGACCCGGTTAAACATTACTTTTATATTTGGTTGATATATGTTTCCAAGATGGAAAGTTGCATTTGGCAACCAGGGGCAAGACGTTCCATCTTTGGTTCGATAACCGTCGCAATATGGAGTCAGCCGTTTATTCGCCGACCAAGGATGTAGACGGTCTCACTTCAAAGACATTTATATGGGGTACAAGTTCAATGACAACAGGAGCGTCAAGCTGGGCTGCACTTGTACAGTGTCATGGAACGGAGATACCATCCTATTAGGCCCGGAAGTTACAGAGCAACTTCGTCAGAACTATCTCGTCAGCAGGGACATCCATCCGCCATTCCCACCGCCACAAACAGAAATCCCCTGCCGCAGAGCATAGTGCATTCATGCACTACATAATAGTATCAGAATAGAAATCTGAGAGATCAGCTTATGGATTTGGACGGTGATGTTCTCTGCTTTCACGTTATGCCCCTGTTCCAGGAAGTGTTTGTCGCTTTGATGAATGCTATCGCTCTTAGGGTGGGCTATCCTAATCGTATCTGCCCTATTCTTTTTTTTTAGGGATAAAGATTTACTGAGTCATTTCTTCGGCTTGCCATTGCATCCCTACAAACATGTTTCGCAACTCCAATGCCTGTATGTCAACAGTCGGTGCCGGACGCAGGTGCGCCACCTTCAGCGTGAAATCACTGAAGAGACCCTCCATGGTGAAGCTCTCTTTTGTTTTCAGCAATCGCTTCACGTAGTTCAGCCTGTTCGCAATCATCTTCTTTTCGTCATCCTCCGTCAGAACTTTGAGAAGCTCATAATGCGCATAGAGCCGGGCACGCGGATGCTTCTTCAGCACGGCATTGACGATCTTCGTATATATCCGCACATCTGCATCTGATGCCCAGTGCGATAACGAAAATGTCAGTGAGTGCGAAGCCTCCTCGTATACTACTTCCACTCCCGTTGCCGACTCATTATACTCATAAACAACAATAGCATCCTCGCCCTCGTCACACTCCTCCGGAAGGAAGTCATAAACCATATCATCCGGATTTTCTGGCTGTCCACCGTCAGGATAGAGATAATCCACTACATTGTATACCTTAAATTTCTTCGGTAGTCCTACTATGGTCAGTTTGTCGTACTTCATTTTCGGTTCTTTACAAAAGTTATCTACAAGTATCTGCGAAATCTGTGTGAAATATCCACGCTGATGTCTTATTCCCACGCTGATAACGCTGATAACGCAGATTTATTGCAAAAGAAGAGGTCTCTATATGCTAATATCTGAACATAAAAATCTGCGAGATCAGCGAGATCTGCGTGAGAATATCCACGCTGAATAATTTTTTCCACGCTGATTACGCAGATTACGCAGATCGAGGGTGTGT
>CALZMK010000219.1 GCA_945788545.1 uncultured Prevotella sp. | reverse complement strand
AAGATGCCCGAGGGAGCCGAGATGCAACGCTGCCTCTTCGGAACTCATCTGCTGAAGCAGCGTCCCGAGGATGTGGTATATCTTGTGGAGTCGGAGAAGACCGCCATTGTTATGGCAATGCTGCGTCCGCAATACGTGTGGCTTGCCACTGGCGGTTGCTCCAATCTCAACACCTACGTGGTGCGCCCGCTGTTCGATCGCAGAGTGGTGATCATTCCCGACAGCGGTTGCCTCGACAAGTGGCTCAAGGTGATGCAACAGACCAAGAGCATCAAGTATTCATTCTTTGATGGTCTTGAGAAGCATCCCGCCAACACCGACCTGCTCGACATCCTCTTTCCTAACGATTGAATAATCATTGGAGCATAGGATTTTGACAATTGATTTTATAAATTTCTCCAACTGGCAAAATATTTTTATCCAGTTGGAGAAATATTTTTTTCCAACTGGAGAAAAATATTTAGTCAGTAAAAGAAATATTTTAACTTGACATACGTGAATATAATCTGCCGAATATTCCGCCGTTGTAGGGTCTTACTTTATGTAAGACCGCAAACCGATTTCCGATGATTTTGCGGCTGGCGGTCTTACATAAGGTAAGACCCTACACTGACGAGGGGCTTCGCATTGGTTATCTTACACCTATAAAGTAAAGAATAACAGAATAAAATATACATAGATTTATCTTGACATAATTTAACAAAGAAAATCATCAAAAAACTTGCATATCTCAGAAAAAAGCATTACCTTTGCATCGTATTAAGAAGTTAATGCGCCACGTTTCCTAAATTATATTTTTTTCACTACTATGGCTCTTAATCTTAAAGCAAAAGAGACTTTAGTTCAAATCGGCAAGTATGCGGGCACCTACCGCTACGTGCTTTCACCCGTGTTGTACAACAAGTTGGCCGAAGACAAGGTCATCGACGAGGCTTGCGTGCGCTCCAATCTTGCGAAGAGCGTTCTGCAGTCGGCGTGGAACGCCATCGGCGATGTCGTCGAGGCATGGGCCACAGAGGGTCACTCAGTGGCTATTCCCGGCCTTGGCACCATGCGCTTTGGCATCAACGCCACATCAGTGAGCACCGTCGAAAAGGTGTCCAACGGCTTGATCACTGCCCGTAAGGTGATTTTCACCCCGAGCAAGAAGATCAAGAACGAGTTAATCAAAACGGGTATCAGAATCGCCTGCTACGACCGCTATGGCAAACTGGTGAAGACCGTCAACTCGTCGAACGACGACACTGGCGACTTCGAGGTTGAGCTCATCTCAAGCCCCGAGACCGGTGGCACGTTTGAGGGTGCAGGCTTCTACAACGACGGCGATGTGGCTGTGGTGAAGGCCATCCCTGCCGAGGGTTATGTCTTTGTGAAGTGGGATGACGACGTGCTCACTGCCGAGCGCTCAATCACCATCACCGACGACATCAGTCTTGTGGCCACCTTCAAGAAGCAGACCGCCACTTCGGGCGGCGGCTCTGAGAACACCGGCGGAAGCGGTTCTGAGAACACTGGCTCAGGCTCTGAGGACACTGGCTCAGGCTCTGAGAACACCGGCTCAGGCTCTGAAAACACCGGCTCAGGCTCTGACTCCTCTGGCGAGAGCGAAGGCAGAGACCCAGATTTTGAGTAAAAAGAAGGCCATAGGCAACTTGTGCCTATGGCCTAATTATTTGACTTATTCGCTAATTATTCAACCTATATGCCAGTTATTTATTTCAAGAACTTCTTGCTTCAAACAACTTAATATTTATCCTCTGTACCTCAGTGACTCTGTGTTCATAAAAAAAATGAATATATTTGCAGAAATAATGCAATTTGCGTAAACGTTATCACTATTTATCGTAAAAAAAAACTAAAAAGTTATGGATTGTGAGCATTTTTTTGTAATTTTGCGCTCGATTTCAAACAAAAAGAAACAAAAGTAAGAATATTATATTAGTATAGTTATGGTAAAAATCACAAAAGAGGCTGCCCTCGAATACCACGAGAATGGCAGACCAGGAAAAATCGAAGTAAAGCCCACCAAGGCTTATCGTACACAAACCGACCTCAGTCTTGCCTATTCACCGGGCGTCGCCTATCCCTGTCTTGAAATACAGCAGAACCCCGACGACGCTTACAAATACACGGACAAGGGCAATCTCGTGGCTGTGATCAGCAATGGTACAGCCGTGCTCGGACTGGGCGACATCGGCGCCATGAGCGGTAAGCCGGTGATGGAAGGTAAGGGATTGTTGTTCAAGATTTACGGCGGTATCGACGTGTTTGATATCGAAGTCGATGAGAAAGACCCTGAGAAATTCTGTGAGGCAGTTGAGAAGATTGCCCCGACATTCGGCGGTATCAACCTTGAGGACATCAAGGCTCCCGAGTGCTTCTATATCGAGGAGCGCCTGAAGCGCACTCTCGACATCCCCGTGATGCACGACGACCAGCACGGCACAGCCATCATCTCGGCTGCCGGACTGAAGAACGCGCTTGAGGTGAACGGCAAGGACATAGCCAAGGTGAGAATCGTAGTCAACGGTGCCGGTGCCGCTGCCATCTCATGCACAAAGTTGTATGAGGCTCTGGGTGCAAAGCGCGAGAATATCCTCATGCTCGACTCCAAGGGCGTCATCACAAGCGACCGTCCAAATCTTACCGAGCAGAAGAAATACTTCGCCACCGACCGCCGCGACGTCCACACATTGGAGGAGGCCGTGAAGGGTGCCGACGTGTTTGTGGGTCTGTCAAAGGGTAACGTGCTCACCAAGGACATGGTGCGCTCGATGGCCGACCAGCCTATCGTGTTCGCCCTTGCCAACCCTGTGCCCGAAATCAGCTATGAGGACGCTATGGACAGTCGTCCCGACGTACTGATGTCAACAGGTCGCTCCGACTATCCCAACCAGATTAACAACGTTATCGGATTCCCATACATCTTCCGTGGAGCGCTCGACGTGCATGCCACTGCCATCAACGAGGAGATGAAGTTGGCTGCCGTGCATGCCATCGCCGACCTCGCCAAGCAGCCAGTGCCCGACGTGGTGAACGACGTATATCATGTGAACAATCTCACATTCGGCAAAGACTATTTCATCCCGAAGCCCGTTGACCCACGCCTTATCACCGAGGTGTCGGCAGCCGTGGCCAAGGCAGCCATCGACAGCGGTGTGGCCCGCGAGACCATCACCGACTGGACAGCATACAAGAACCGCCTGCGCGAGATGCTCGGACAGGAGACCAAGCTCACCCAGAAGCTCTACGACACAGCCCGCAGCCATCCACAGAGAGTGGTGTTTGCCGAGGGTATCCACCCCACCATGCTCAAGGCTGCCGTGCAGGCCAAGGCCGAGGGCATTTGCCAGCCCATCCTCTTGGGTAACGACGAGCGCATCGTGAAGCTCGCCAAGGAACTCGAGTTGAGTCTCGACGGAATTGAGATTATCAACCTGCGCCACGACAACGAGGCTGAGCGCCGCGAGCGTTTCGCCAAGATACTCACCCAGAAGCGCCAGCGCGACGGATATACCTATCAGGAGGCCAACGACAAGATGTTTGAGCGCAACTACTTCGGTATGATGATGGTGGAGACAGGCGAGGCTGATGCCTTCATCACCGGTCTCTACACCAAGTACTCCAACACTATCAAGGTGGCAAAGGAGATTATCGGAATACGTCCCGAATATCAGAACTTCGGAACAATGCATATCATCAACTCAGGTCGCGGACCGCTGTTTATCGCCGACACTCTCATCAACAACAACCCCGATACCGACAAACTCGTCGATTTGGCCAAGTTGTCGTCAACGGCAGTGAGATTCTTCAACGAGAAACCGGTTGTGGCAATGGTAAGCCATAGCAACTTCGGTTCCGACGCCACCGAGGGCACACAGAAGGTGCGCCGTGCAGTGTCCCGCCTGCAGAAGGAGTGCCCCGAGCTCGACGTCGATGGAGAAATCCAGATTGGATTTGCCCTCAACCGCGAGATGCGCGACGAGATGTATCCTTTCAGCCGTCTCTATGGCAAGGATGTCAACACACTCGTCTTCCCCAACCTCACCAGTGCACGCTCATCGTATAAGATGTTGCAGGCCTTGAACTCCGACGTCGAGATTATCGGCCCGATCCAGATGGGATTGAACAAGCCTATCCACTTCATCGACTTCGGATCATCAGTGCGCGAGGTTGTAAACATCGTAGCTGTAGCCG
>CALZMK010000218.1 GCA_945788545.1 uncultured Prevotella sp. | reverse complement strand
AACGTGCGCGTGAGCAACCTGTATATCAATCAGGATGCCGACAGCCGACTCAATCATAATGTCATCACCCTGCATAATGGAGTGACCCGCAATCGTGTTGACCTCACGCTCAGTGGCGAGGGTGCCGAGTGCGTGCTCAACGGATGTGTCATCGCCGACAAGGAGCAGCATGTGGACAACAACACTGTCATCGATCATAAGGTGAGCCACTGCACCAGCAGTCAGTTATATAAATATGTGCTCGACGAGAAAGCCACCGGAGCCTTTGCCGGTAGGGTGCTCGTGCGCCACGGTGCACAGAAGACATCATCCGAGATGCGCAACCAGAATATCTGTGCCACTCGCGAGGCAAGGATGTTCACCCAACCCATGCTCGAGATATATGCCGACGATGTGAAGTGCAGTCATGGTTCCACCGTCGGTCAGCTCAACGATGCCGCCATGTTCTATATGCGTCAGCGAGGCATATCCGAGAAGGAGGCAAAGCTCCTGCTCGAATTTGCATTCGTCAATGAGGTGATTGACACCATAAAGCTTGAGCCCCTTCGTGATCGTCTCCATCATCTTGTGGAGAAGAGATTCAGAGGCGAGCTGAGCAAGTGCGAGGGATGTAAGTTGTGTAAGTAGTTTTGGGAAATAAAAGACCTATGCTTGATATTCAGAAGATACGGGAGGATTTCCCGATTTTGTCGAGGACGGTGTATGATAAGCCGTTGGTTTATCTCGATAATGCCGCCACCACACAGAAACCGCTCTGTGTGCTTGATGCCATGCGCGATGAGTATCTCAATGTGAATGCCAATGTGCATCGTGGCGTGCATTATCTCTCCCAACAGGCTACCGACCTTCATGAGGCTGCACGCGAGACGGTGCGTTGCTTCATTAATGCTGATTCTGTAAATGAAATAGTGTTCACGCGCGGTACTACTGAAGGCCTCAATCTTGTGGCTTCCTCCTTCTGCGATGAGTTCATGCACGAGGGCGACGAGGTGATTGTGTCGGTGATGGAGCATCACTCGAATATCGTGCCGTGGCAGTTGCAGGCTGCAAAGCGTGGCATTGCCATACGTGTCATCCCCATGAACGAGTGTGGTGACATCGATATGGATGCTTATAAGGCTATGCTCAACGAGCGAACCAAGTTGGTGAGCATTGCCCATGTGAGCAATGTTCTCGGAACAATCAATCCCGTCAAGGAAATCACCCGCATTGCCCATGAGCATGGTGTCCCTGTGCTTGTGGATGGAGCGCAGAGCACTCCCCATTTCCCTGTTGATGTTCAGGACATCGACTGTGAGTTCTTTGTATTCAGCGGACATAAGATGTATGGCCCCACTGGTATCGGCGTGCTTTATGGCAAGGAGTCGTGGCTCGATAGACTGCCGCCGTATCAGGGTGGAGGAGAGATGATAGAGAGTGTGACATTCGAGAAGACGGTATTCGAAAAACTGCCGTTTAAGTTTGAGGCTGGCACTCCCGACTATGTTGCCACCCATGGTCTTGCCAAAGCTATCGAATATATCGAGTCCATTGGTCTCGACAATATCTCGGCACACGAGAGGGAACTCACCGACTATTGCATGCAGCGACTCTCCGAAATCGACGGAATGAGAATCTTCGGCACATCCAGTCATAAGGATGCCGTGGTGTCGTTCCTCGTAAGGGATATTCATCATCTCGACATGGGCACATTGCTCGACCGTCTTGGCATTGCCGTGCGCACAGGTCATCATTGCGCCCAACCGCTTATGGATCGCCTTGGCATACAAGGCACAGTGCGTGCCTCCTTTGCCCTCTATAATACAAAAGAGGAGATTGACATTCTCGCCAATGGTATCGCCCGAGTCTCACAAATGTTCTGATGTCTATGACTTCAATTCCCCGTCGTACCTCCAGCCCCCGTGCTCGTGCCGTCAGGTGCGAGTCTCCCTTGCTCCCCTTTTATCACCCCTCCCTAATAGAAGCTGGTTGCGATGAGGCTGGCCGCGGTTGTCTTGCCGGCAGTGTATATGCCGCAGCCGTCATCCTTCCTCCTGATTATCACAACGATCTTCTCAACGACTCCAAGCAGCTCACCGAGAAGCGCCGCTATGCCCTTCGCGAGGTAATCCAAAAAGATGCCATTGCATGGGCTCTTGGCATTGTCACTGCCGAGGAAATCGACAAGATAAACATTCTCAATGCCAGCATCCTCGCCATGCATCGTGCCCTCGATGCCTTGTCAGTTCGTCCCGAGGCAATCATTGTGGATGGCAATCGATTCAAACCATACAATAACTTGCCCTACGCCACAATAGTAAAGGGCGATGGCAAATATCTTTCCATAGCTGCCGCCAGCATCCTTGCCAAGACATATCGTGACGATTATATGAACGGTCTGGCCGAGGAATATCCCCAATACGATTGGCGGGGCAACAAGGGCTATCCCACAAAAAAGCATCGAGCTGCTATCAAGCAATATGGCGTCACTCCCTATCATCGCCATTCATTCAATCTCCTTGGCGACACTCAGTTGGAAATCCCTTTTGAATATTAAACATTCTCATGCAAATCTCCAATCACTATATACAATGAAATCACTAAGAGAATTATTCAGAATAGGCAAGGGACCGTCGAGCAGTCATACGATGGGACCGCAATATGCAGCAAAGATATTCCTGGAGCGCAAATCTTCGCCTCCTTCTCAGATGGCATACATCGTGTATCCTTCGACAAGGTCATCAATGTGATGAAGCAGACAGGGCATGATCTCCCATCCCTCTATAAGGAGACAAGCGAAGGCGGTCTTGCTGCAATGAATGTTTAGAAAGAACTGCAATGAATGTTTAGTAAGAAGTGGAATACCTTTTGGCAGTAGGCATAACCTAATTTGCTAGTAGGCATAAGATCTTTTGATAGCTTGCAACATAATACAAAAATGACCATCCTGACATAACAAGGATGGTCATCTTTGTATCATCACAACGGTTATTAAGACAACATTAGAATAGTCATCCAGACACCGTAAGAACTATCGTTCTAAATACTTTTAAATCGCTCTGCCTGACTGCGGATGAGCTCGGCATCGTCGAAGTAGTTGATGCGCATAGCCTCGCGCACTTCAGCCATGGTTTGGGCAGCTGTCTCGCGAGCTTTCTCAGTTCCCTTACGCAGGATGTTGTAGATTTCGGGAATATCCTGCTCCAGTTCGTGGCGACGCTGGCGCATCGGTTCGAGCATGTTGTTGAGGATCGTGTTGAGGAACTTCTTGCAAGTGCCGTCACCGATTCCTCCGTGGACGTAGTGCTCTTTGAGATCCTCAAGGTTCTTGAACTCCGGCCAGTAGTTGGCGAAGTCCTCGTCGCAGCTGAATGCCTCAAGATAGGTGAACACGGCATTGCCCTCAAGGTTGCCCGGTTCGTCCATCGACATACGGGGAGCACCGTTGGACATCTTCTTAACCTTCTTCCATACCTCCTTCTCAGAGTCGCTGAGATAGATGCAGTTGCCCAGACTCTTGCTCATCTTCTCCTTGCCGTCGGTTCCGGGGAGTCGGCGGGCAGTGGCGTTCTCGGGAAGCATAATCTCCGGTTCCACAAGAACGGGAGCGTATGTCTGGTTGAATCGGCGCACCAGTTCGCGTGTCACCTCAAGCATTGGCTCCTGGTCTTCGCCCGCGGGAACGGTGGTAGCCTTGAAGAGGGTGATGTCGGCAGCCTGACTCACGGGATAGCAGAAGAAACCAAGAGGGATATTTGCCTCGAAGTTGCGCATCTTTATCTCGGTCTTGACGGTGGGGTTGCGCTGCACGCGGCTCACCGTGATGAGGTTCATCAGATAAGTGGTGAGTTCGGCCAATTCGGGAATCTGGCTCTGGATGAAGAGAGTGCATCTCTCGGGGTCGAGACCCGCAGCGAGATAGTCGAGAGCCACCTCGATGATGTTCTGGCGAATCTTCTCGGGGTTGTCGGCATTGTCGGTGAGAGCCTGCACATCAGCCATGAAGACGAACATCTTGCTGAAGTCGCCTTTGTTCTGCAGTTCTACGCGTCGTCTGAGCGAGCCGATGTAGTGTCCTAAGTGGAGTTTGCCCGTGGGGCGGTCTCCTGTTAGAATGATTTTTTCCATTTTTTATATTATATTTCTTCTTTACTTTCGGTTATTGTGGGTGCAAAGGTACAAAAAAAATCTTCAAGAGCGCTTAGAAAGTGAGAAAAGATA
>CALZMK010000217.1 GCA_945788545.1 uncultured Prevotella sp. | reverse complement strand
ATGATGCAGGAGGCTATCAAGAACGCCGAAATCACAGCTAAGCAGTTTGCCGAGAACAGCAGCAGCAAGCTCAGCAAGATCACCAAGGCCGATCAGGGGCAGTTCTCGATAGAAGACCGTGACCAGAACACACCTTATATTAAAAAGGTACGCGTAGTGACCACAGTCACCTATTCACTTAAAGATTAATACTTACAATAAGGGGCGGTCTTGTTTACCCAAGTCCGCCCCTTGTCATTTTTACTTTTGCTTAAGAAGATTCAACGGCTGCTGAGGTGCAAGCACGTCGGTGGTCTTCTCGGTATATTCCTTTATATTTGCCTTGGCAGTGCCACGGATGTCAGCAATGTTGGCAGCCACATGGAAGGTATAGCTACCGGCAGGAGCTATCCACTGACTGTTCTGCTCGTCGTATGAAGCAAGGTCGCGCACTGGGATTGTCATCTTGAGTGTCTCGCTCTCACCTGGCTTCAACGAACGTGTCTTGGCAAATGACTTCAACTCCTTTGCCGGAACTTCAATTGATGACTTGGGTGCCGACACATACACCTGAACGGCTTCCTTACCCTCTACATCGCCAGTGTTCTTCACACTCACAGTCACCTCCACATTCGCTCCATTCACCTTTACTGCGGGTTTGCCGTATGCAAATGATGTATAGCTAAGGCCATATCCGAAGGGATAAGCCACCGCCTTGCCGAAGGTGTCGAAATAGCGATAACCCACGTAGATGTCCTCCTCGTGATTGGTGAAGTCAAATCCCTTCATCGGTGCTCCCCATCCCTTCATCTC
Organism: uncultured Prevotella sp.; assembly: GCA_945788545.1. Next base: position 3,412 of record CALZMK010000217.1, on the reverse strand, counting down.
ACGATAAGAATAGAGCGACAGTTCGTCCTGCGGGAAATTGGCTGTTGAAGGATGGTCGGATGCTGTCACCGGCCATGTCATGGTGAGTTTACCCGAGGGGCACACCTTTCCGGTGAGGATGTCTGCCACGGTGTTGCCGCCTTCCTCTCCCGGTTGCCAAGCCATGAGTATGGCGTCAACACGGTCGCGCCATGACACTGTCTCTACCACCGATCCTGAGTTGAGGATGACAATCACCGGTTTGCCAGCCAAACGGAAGGCATCGCTCACGCGGAATATCATGTCGCGCTCCTGGTCGGTGAGGTTGAACTCGGTCTTTATATCCCTGTCCATACCCTCGCCTGCCTGACGTCCGATGGTGATGATGGCTGCATCTGCCTCGGGACAAGTCTCGTTGATGCAACGCTGTGAGATTTCTATTTCGGGCAGTTTCACCTTTCCGAACTGTGGCATCTGGAACCACTTGGTAGTCTCTCTGTCTGCCTCGAATTTCACACGGGCAAACTCCACGTATTTCTGATAAATGTCGGTGAGAGTTTTGGTGGTGGATATACCGGCGTTCTTCAATCCCTGTACCATGTCGATTACGTAGGGCACATTCACATTACCCGAACCGCAACCGCAGTGGAGGAAGTCGTAGGAGTTGACACCGAAGAGCGCCACCTTATTAATATTATGCAATGGCAGCACACCCGAGTTCTTCAGCAGCACCATACCCTCGGCAGCCGACTGGCGTGTCACCTTTGCGTGGGCCTTTAGGTCGGGTTTGTTGGTAAATGCCACACCGTTCATCTTGGGTGAGCGCACGCAGAGTTCGAGGATACGGCGCACGCAGATGTCCATGTCGCTCTCCTTCAGTTTGCCCTCCTTCACGCTCTTGATGATATCCTCAATCTGGTTGTCATATCCAGGCTCCATCAAGTCGTTTCCGGCATGCACCTGAGCGGCGGTATTGCGAAGTCCTGTCCAGTCGGTCATCACCATTCCCTTGAATCCCCAGTCGTTGCGCAGGATGTCGGTGAGCAGTGAATAACTCTCCTGAGCAAACTCGCCGTTAATCTTGTTGTATGACGACATCACCGTCCATGGGTCGCTCTCGCGGATGGCAATCTCGAATCCACGCAGATAGAGTTCGCGAAGCGCACGCTTTGACAGTCGCTCATCAACACGTGTGCGGTCGGTCTCCTGCGAGTTGACGGCAAAGTGCTTGATACTCGTTCCCACTCCCTCGCTCTGCACTCCGCAGATATATGCGGCGGCAATGCGACCGGTGAGCAACGGGTCTTCTGAATAATACTCGAAGTTACGTCCGCAAAGAGGGTTGCGGTGGAGATTGACACCAGGACCGAGAATTACATCCACACCGTATTCGCGTGTCTCATTACCTATGGCGCGTCCCACCTGCTCAACGAGTTGTGTGTTCCATGTGGAGGCAAGGGTCGAGCCTACGGGGAATCCGGTGGCATAATAGGTATTGGTGTCGCCCTCGCGCAGAGGGTCGATACGCACTCCCGCAGGACCGTCGGCAAGCACGAGCATAGGAATACCAAGTCGGGGGATGGCGGCAGTCACACCGGCAGCACCGGGTACGAGTTTCTTTGTCTGTCCCACCATGGCACCGCTTCCTGCGTCGCTCTGATTGGTTGCTCCCACAAGCAATGTGGCTTTCTCCTCAAGGGTCATTGCCTTGAGCACTTGATCGATGTTGTTGGCACTGAGTTGAGGTGCCGTCTGTGCCGAGGCTGCGAGCGATGCTCCTGCGGCGATAGTTAGTAATGTGTGTTTAAGTTCCATACAATATTACTTAGTTTTGAATAATAATTATTAGTCATTTCAACATCCACTGCCGTCGATCCTGCACGAAGTGCCTGAGCGCTGAGGAGTGATACCAGCCTCAAGCGAAGACAGTGTCACCGTTCCGTCGTCAAGCACAAAACATGGAATACCGGCAAAGCCATATCGCTTTGCCGCATCAAAGACGGGGTCGTTATCGCGCAGATACAGGAATTCCTTAAGATTTCTCACATGAGCACCTATGTCTATTATCAGATACTCGGGATTGTCCTTCACCTGCGCCATAACCTTGGTGCAATCGGGACATGTGGGCATTACATACACTTTTATCATACTTTCTTCAGATTTACTATAAGTTGTTTTGATTGCTATTATTTCCGTGCAAAGATAACACATTTCTTTCATTCTTCCGCATATTGAAAGTTAAAAACTGATAAATGCTTGCATAATACTATATTTTACCCTACCTTTGCAATAAAAGTACAAGAAATGATTGAAGATATAAGACTTTGGACGGAACAAACGGCTCTCTCGATGGGAGCTACGGAGACGAGCTCGGTGTATCTCACTGATGCCATGTTGGTGATATTTACCCTATTGCTCTCGTGGTTGTCATTTGTCGTATGCCATCGGCTTGTGGTGCCGATAACGGTGAAAATCACATCAAAGACGGATGTGGAATGGGACGACGTGCTCCTCAACGAGCGCACACTGCGCAAGGCATGCCTTATAGTGCCGGCGATTGTGGTGTCGATGTTCATCCCCAACATCTTCGTGAGAATGCCCGACATGATGGAGTTGCTCGAACGCCTCACCGGCATTTATATCACCGTGATGTCAACACGACTTGCCATCGAGGTGATCAACTCTCTGAAGATGCTTGACTCCGACGTGCAGTCGGCTCATCACCAATATCTCCACACCTTCTGCGGCGTACTCAAGATTGTGGTGGTGTTCCTATCGGTGATTGTGATTGTGTCGATAGTCATCAACCGCAATCCCCTCACCCTCCTTGCCGGTCTTGGTGCCACGTCGGCAATTCTCATGCTCGTGTTCAAGGACACCATCTCCGGACTTGTGGCAGGAGTACGCCTCACGAGCAACGACATGCTCCACAAGGGCGACTGGATAACGGTGGAAAAGGCTGGTGTCAACGGTACGGTGGAGGAGATAACCCTCACCACGGTGAAGGTGCGCAACTTCGACAACACCATCGTCACCATCACTCCGCAAACCCTCGTGGATGACTCCTTCCAGAACTGGAAGCCCATGCAGGAAGGCGATGGTCGCCGAGTGATGCGCCGCATATATATCGACTTCCGCAGCATCCGCCTCGTCACCCCCGAGCTCCGCCAATCCCTCATCTCCCACCACTATCTCCCCCAAGAAGGAACCACCACCGAAAAAGAAGCCACCGTTCCGGGCCGTTTTGCTACCCGGCCCCAAGATGTCAACCTCACCCTCTTCCGCCATTGGGCCGACAGCTACCTTGCCTCCCACCCCCTCGTCAACAGCGACATGACCCACATGGTGCGCCAACTCGAAGCCACCCAGCAAGGCCTTCCCGTGGAGTTTTATTTCTTCTTGAAAGAAAAGGAATGGAAGACGTGGGAAAACC